>USJA01000098.1 GCA_900554875.1 uncultured Clostridium sp.
CAAGAGAGAGGTGAAGTTCGGCTAATAACGCTGGAAGACCTTTACAAGTAAAGATTTCAACCAACCCTGCTGGTGAAGGCTGGCAGGGTATTTTATACCCATAAAATACTCATAGCCTTTTTTATGAAAATCTCTCTTTTGGTGTTGTCACTTATATTAGCGTTCACCGGCAAATGATATTATATGATATACTTTATTCGGAAAAAGAATATGCCTTGCTCAGAAAATGAGATTTGTGTGTCTTGTGAATTGACATTTACTATCAAATATGCTATTTTAAACATATATATCGGGGAAGCAATGTAAGATAAGTGGCAGGTACGACAGAATGTTTATTATGGAGAAGTTTGCGATTAAGGAGAGATGAAAAATGGTAAATGATAAAGAAGTAAAAACTATGGTATCACCTTTTGCAGTTAGGGAAAATGAAGTAAAGGTGTTTGATGGAAAGGAAGGTTTTGCTTCAATAAATCAAGTAGTCTTTAAAATGGATATGGGATACATAAATGAATCTCATATAAAAGCTTTAGAAGTAGTAAATGAATTCGGATTCATTACTTCAAGGCAATGTACTCAGATTTTAGATCTGAGGGGAAAATTAAATGATATTGAAGAAGATAAAAAACAAACTAGAGTTGCAAAGTGGCTTGAAGACTTAACTAAATCAAAAGTAATTTCAAGGTATTATTTTCAAAGTGATTCTGGTAAAAGTTCATATAGAGTGTATTCTATGGACAAAATTGCAACATATATATTAAAGCAAAGAAATATTCCTACAGCATGGCAACCAACTGATAATACAAAGCCTGCATATTCAGTAAAGAGGAAACTTGCAGGAAATCAAATTATAATTGCTTATATGCAAAAAGTTGCAGCTTTTAAAAGCTCTAATCCTAATCTTTTGTTATATTCTAAAAAATATAACGTAAAATTTAAACCAACAGGCGGACTTGTAACTTTAAAAAATTCTACAGAGGATGAGAATTTCATTTTTGAAGTTGTAAGAAGAAATGACGATTGGAAAAATATGTTTGCTGAAAAAGTACAACTTTATTCGGATTTCTTTGAAAACTTTACTAAAAATGATGCAGGATTTTATAATCCACCAAAATTAATTTTTGTTGGTGAAGATGTTCAACATACTGCAGAAATGTTTAGAATTATAAAAAAAGTAAGTACATATTTAAAAGATGAAGATATGTATTTTACAACAGAGTTAAAACATTTAGATGATAATTTGACAAAAAGTATCAGTGTTTTTGAACTAGATACGGAAACTAAAAAATATAAAGCTGTCATAAAGGAGATGGATATTTTAAAACCTGGTGAAAAGAAAAATGATGATGATAAAATAAAGCTTGATATGAAATTTAACTCAAATATGATAGTTGAATAAAAATTTATACCCCCTATATCATTAATTATTTTAATGGAGTAGGGGGTAAATCATGCAGGTATTTATCGAAATTTGCGATGAAAATAATATAAACATTGTATAAAACTATTGCAAATAAAAAGAGATTGATATAAAATATAGATGTAATTATTAAGGGGGAATAAAATTTATGATAAAAGTAGGAATTAACGGATTCGGAAGAATAGGAAGATTAGTAATGAGAGTATCTTTGGAAAGAGATAACGTTGATGTTGTTGCTGTAAACGATCCTTTTATTGATGTTGAATATATGAAGTATATGTTAACATATGATACAATTCATGGAAAATACAATGCTGATATTAAGGTTGAAGGTAATGATTTAGTTATAAATGGTAAAACAGTAAAGGTATTTAACTGTATGGAACCTTCAGAAATTCCTTGGGGAGAGGTTGGAGCTGAATATGTTGTTGAATCATCAGGAGTATTTACAACAACTGAAAAAGCACAAGCTCATTTAAAAGGTGGAGCTAAAAAAGTTGTAATATCTGCACCATCAAAAGACGCAAAAATGTTTGTTATGGGTGTAAATAATGATGAATATACATCTGATATGAATATAGTTTCAAATGCATCTTGTACAACAAACTGTTTGGCACCACTTGCAAAAGTTATAAATGATAACTTTGGTATTGTAGAAGGATTAATGACAACTGTTCACTCAACAACTGCAACACAAAAGACTGTTGATGGGCCATCTAAAAAAGATTGGAGAGGTGGAAGAGCAGCTACATATAACATTATTCCATCATCTACTGGTGCTGCAAAAGCAGTTGGTAAAGTAATACCTTCATTAAATGGAAAACTAACTGGTATGTCATTTAGAGTACCAACATTAGATGTATCTGTAGTTGATCTTACTTGTAGACTTGAAAAAGGAGCTTCATACGAAGAAATCGTAGAAAAAATAAAAGAAGCATGTAATGGAGAATTAAAAGGAATAATGTCATGGACTGATGAGGATGTTGTATCATCTGATTTCATTTCTGATCCTCATACTTCTATATTTGATGTAAAAGCTGGAATTCAACTTAGTGATAACTTTGTAAAATTAGTATCATGGTACGATAATGAATGGGGTTATTCAAATAAAGTTGTAGATTTAATTACTCATATGTATGGAGTAGATCATAAATAGAGAGTTAATTTAGGCTAGCTTACACAAAGCTAGCCTAAAAGTATAAGGGAGAGAATGTATATGTTAAACAAAAAAACAATAAGGGATATAAGTGTAAGTTCAAAAAAAGTTTTAGTTAGGTGTGACTTTAATGTACCCCTTGATAAAGACAATCCAGATATAATTACAAGTGATAAAAGAATTGTAGAATCATTAAAAACAATTAATTACTTAGTAGGTGCAGGGGCAAAAACTATACTTTGTTCTCATATAGGAAAAACTGGACAAAACAAAAGTTTAAGACCAGTTGCTAAAAAATTATCTGAACTTTTAGAAAAAGATGTGCCGCTTTTAAAAGATATATATTCAGATGAAACAAAAAATATCATTGATAATATGCAAGATGGTGATGTTGTTTTACTCGAAAATACAAGAATGTATGAAGAAGAAGAAAAAAATGATCCTAAATTTGCAGAAAAGTTAGCTTCATTTGCAGATATATTTGTAAATGATGCGTTTGGAACAGCTCATAGAGCACATGCATCAACAGAAGGTGTAACCCACTATTTACCATCTGTATGTGGATTCTTAATAGAAAAGGAAATAAATGCACTGGATAATAGCATTAATAATCCTAAAAGACCACTTGTTGCAATAATAGGTGGATCTAAAGTATCAAGCAAAATAGCCGTACTTACGAACTTACTTGATAAAGTAGACACAATGCTAATTGGTGGAGCAATGTCATTTACATTTTTAAAAGCACAAGGTTATCATGTAGGAAAATCTCTTGTTGAAGATGATAAAATAGATATTGCTAAAGATATTATGAAAAAAGCAGAGAATAAGAATGTAGAATTTATGCTTCCTTTAGACCATATAGAAAGCAAAGACACTTCTGGAATATATGATGCGGTACTTACACAAGATGAAAATGTGGATGATGACTCAATGGGACTTGATATAGGATTTAAAACAGTAGATAAATATGTAGAGAAAATAAAAAAAGCTGCAACAGTTGTATGGAATGGCCCTGTTGGAATGTTTGAAGTAGAAGAATTTGCAAATGGAACAAAGAAAATTGCTGAAGCAATGGCAAATTCAAATGCAATAACAATAATAGGTGGAGGAGATAGTGCAGCTGCAGTAGAAAAATTTGGATTAGAAGATAAAATGACACATGTTTCTACTGGTGGAGGAGCATCTCTAGAACTTATGGAAGGGAAAAAACTTCCAGGAATAGAAGCATTACAAGATAAATAAAGGAAAAGAATATGGCAGGAAAAACAAAAAAGAGTTATACTCTAGATAGAAAAAGATTTTTAATTTTTGTATTTTCAATTGTTATAATAATATCTGTAATAGTTATAGTTGTATCAATAAATAAAAAAATAGAAATAAATGATACAACAGATATTAGTAAATTAAATGCCACAAAGTATTATGAAGAAATTAAATCAGAGTATAACAAAGATGAAAATAAAGATAAATTTATAGAGGATTGTAACAAAATACAAGAAAAAATAGGTATGTACGTTATAAACAATTCTACATTAGATGATATGTCATTTGAAAAGCTAATTTCTAACTTAAATGAAAAATTTGAAAATAATGATTTTTCTTTTCTAGATATGGATAATCCAACTTATTGGAATGGGAATTGGAGCGTAGACAAAAAAGGAAAATTAAAATTTAAATTTAGCAATAAAAAAATAGAACCCAGCTGGATAAGTGATACTATGGTAAGTGATTTTGTTATAGCAAATTAAAAAAAGGGTAAATCTCAAGTATAGCTTGAAATTTACCCTTTTTTCATTAAATTAATCCAAATGCTAAAAATTTTAAAAATTCACTATGTATAAAATAATTAAGATTAACTATATTTTT
>USJA01000099.1 GCA_900554875.1 uncultured Clostridium sp.
TTTTTCTTCTTAAATCCACTACCTGATTTACTTGTCCTATTTTATCCTCAATTTTCCCATTATCTTGTAAATCAAAAATAAAATATTTTTTTCAAATAATGTTATAAATATGTTATTAAATTCTAAATTAAAAATCCAATCAGAAAAGTTATTAAATATAATATATAGTATGAATATTAAAATACAAAAAGTAAAAATAAATGATAGATATGTTTATACTTTTGTATATGGAAATATAAATTTACTAAATAGTAGTAATAAAAAACTATATGTTTTTTGTGATAATAATACAAGTAAGTATGGAATAGAAAAGTGTAAATATTTTTTGAATTGTCAAAGGATAAAGGATAATATCAATGTATGTATAGGAAATAACAATTTAAAGAAGAATTCAAGCAATATAAGTATAGTAAGTATAGAAAATATAAGTCAGCTAAGGAGTATTCAAACAGAAAAATTGAATACAAAAAACTTGTATATATTTAATCTTTATAGTACTTTTTATATGTTAACAATTGCAGATATTCTATTAATATCAGAAGCAAAATATTGCAATTATACTAATGCTTTGGTAAATAATTTTCTAAACTTTGGAAAGGATATTCTTATTATGCCAGGAGATATATGGGACAAAAATTGTTTTTTCTCTAATTTTTTAATTCGTGAGGGTGCAAATATTGTTTTAAATATTAATGATTTAAACAGTTATTTGTAATTTAAAATGTATTTTTAAGCATTCTTTTTTTAATTGTTTTTGCTCTTAAAAATTATATAAAATATACATAAAAATTATTTACAAACTAGATAAATTAGTATATAATAACTGTGAATATGACAAAAGAAAAGGAGTTGATAATTTTGACAAGATTACAACTAAATCCTGAAGAAGAAATTACAAGAAAAGAATATTTAAAAAGGAAAAAAAAGCAAAAACAAAGTCTTAATAAAAAAAGTAAGATTTCATATATAATGATAGGAGCATTAATTCTTTTAGCAGTTTATGTATTTTTTCAGTTTTATGTATATAGTAAAACAAATAACTTTAAGTATGTAGAAGGAGATGGGGTAAGTAACCAGAAAGTATATAATATGTATTATGTAACAGAGGGATATACCTATGATCCTGTTTATTCTTTGAATTCAATTAGGACAGATGGGTTTAATGATACGCTTATATATCAAAACAGTGGTATGCATGAAATTATTTCAAAAAACAGTTATATTTACGGGATAAAAAATGGAGCCTTATGTAGATTTTCAAAAGAAAATTCTGAATTAGAAATTTTGGTTGAATCTGGAGTTGAAAAATATACTTTAACAGATACAAGGGTATATTATATTGCAAATAATAGGTTAAATTATTTCGATTTAAATACTAAAGAAAATAAAGAATTCGCAATTGAAAATGTATCAGAGGTATTAATTGATGAAAACTCTATATATGTGGCAAAATTTGATAAAACCAAAAAAACATTAATAAAGTATGACCTTGAGGGTGGCTCTGAACAGAAACTCACGGACAATCAAAATGTTTCATATATAATTCAAGATAAAAATAATATATATTTTGTAAACAAGGCGGATGGAAATAAAATATATAAAATAGGTAAAGATGGTAATGGAAGTATTGCTCTTTCTGATGCGATTGGGATGTCAGATAAAGGAAGTATTAAGGAAATAGACGGAAATAAATATTTATTTACATCACAAGGAAAATTATACTATATAAATCCTGAGGATAGTAATTCATTATGGAGCATAAATTTGACTGATAATTCAAAGGAAAAAGTTATATATGGTTCTGTTCAAATATTACAAAATGTTGATGATACTGTGTTTTACAAGGTAAAAAATGAAATGGGAATTTATTTGTATAACTATAATACAAAGTTTATGTCAAAAGTTACGAACAGAAATGTGAGTGAATTTTCAATTGACGGTGTAACAGATAATACAAATGAAATTCAGACAAAAGGACTTAGCAAAAATTAAGTTTAAATATAAATAAAACGGGTACTTGGTATTGTTTATTAAAGTATTCGTTTTTTCTATATTTTGGCATTTTCTCTTGAAATAACAATAGATATGTAATATAATTAATATGAAAAATTCCTGAAAGGATGATAAGCTTGAAAAAAATAAAATTAATATATAACTCTGGTGCAGGTCAGAGTAAATTTAAGTATTTTTTAGATCCTATAATTGAAAAATTTATGGATAATGATATAGAATTATCAATTTTTAGAGCAGCAAATAACACTAATTTATATGAATTTTTAAAAGATGTAGATAAAGATGGATATAGTGCAATAGTTGTAGCAGGTGGCGATGGTACTGTAAATAGAGTAGTCAATGTAATGATGAAAAATAATATAAAGACACCTCTTGGCGTTATACCCGCTGGAACTTCAAATGATTTTGCAAGACATTTGCAAATGCCACAAAATTTTTCTGAATGTATAGATAAAATTCTTACATTTAATGTTCAACCTGTTGATGTTGGTAAAGTAAATGATAAATATTTTGTAAATATATGCTCAGCAGGCCTTTTTACTAATGTATCTCAAAAAGTTGATCCAAATTTGAAAAATTCACTTGGTATGCTTTCGTATTTTATAACGGCTGTAAATCAGATGGTAAAATTCAAACCCTTTGAGGTTAAGATAGAAACAGAAACAGATATATATATTGAAAAAGTAAAAGTAATGCTTGTGTTTAATGGCAGTAGTGTTGGAGGAATAGACGTATTTTGTGATAACTCAAGTGTGCAAGACGGAGTCCTTGATATGTTAATAATAAAAGATTGTAATATAGCAGATACAAGCTTACTTGCTGGTAAATTGCTTGCAAAAAACCATTATACTGATAAGAATGTGATATACTCAAAGGAAAAATGGATTAAAATCACAAAAACTAAGGGAAAATGCGATCTTCCTGATGTTGATGGCGATCCAGGACCTGTTTTTCCACTTAATATTGAATGTATTGCCGGAGGAATAAATATGTTGCTATAAACGAGTAAGGAGAAGATTAAAATGAAAAAAAGAAAACTAATTATAGCATTATTAACTATATTAATTTTGTTAATCATTATTGTTAGTGTGGTACTTTTTGTTAGAGGTAACAATCAAAATAAGAAAAAAAGTATGGAGAGTAGTGTTTTAAGCTCAAGTGATATTGATGGAGTATATAATGGTGCTAAAGATGACGTGGATGCTGGTGTTGCTACACTTATGCAATTGGATGGATATAAATTAAGTGACACAGAAAAGAAAAAAGACTATGTTGAAATTTTATTGAAAAAATATCAAGACAATGGTACTATTTCTGAACTAGTGTGCGATAAAGAAAATGTACGTTATACATTTACATATAATGAGGGTGAGTTAAAAGGAGCTTTAGGCGGTATATATTTTGGAGATTTTGATCAATAAATTAATTAGTATAAATATTGGAGAAAGTTTATGAAAAATTTTAATTATATTAGAAAGCAGATGGAAAAGTCAGAAGAAAATTTGTCAGAATATGCAGCTTTATCTTCTGATGCAATAAGAATAAAAGAAGAAAATGACAATGATATAAGGTTGGAATATGAGAGAGATGTAGATAAGATAATTCACTCATCTACATATACAAGATATATAGATAAAACTCAGGTGTATAGTGATGTAGAAAACGATAATATTTCAAGAAGAATGACCCATGTACAGTTTGTAAGTAGAGCATCAAGAACCATAGCCAGAGCACTGGGAGTAAATGAAGATTTATGTGAGGCAATATCGTTGGGGCATGATGTTGGACATACTCCATATGGACATACTGGTGAAAGTATTTTAAATAATATATCTAAAGAAAAACTAGGGAGAGTGTTTGCTCATAATTTAAATAGTGTAAGAATGTTTACCAAAATAGAAAATGGGGGAAATGGATGTAATTTAACCCTTCAAGTTTTAGATGGAATAATGTGTCATAATGGTGAAATTGTACAAAATAAATATTCACCTATGAAAAAGGATTTACAAATATTTAAAAAGGAATATGAAACGTGTTTTAATGACGAAAAAAATAATTATAAGATAATTCCTATGACAATAGAAGGTTGTATTGTTAGAATTTCTGATATAATAGGATACATTGGAAAAGATATAGAAGATGCAATGAGACTTAAGGTAATTGCAGAAAGTGATATTCCAGAGGATATAAAAAGAGTACTTGGAACTAAAAATTCTGAGATTATGAATAGTATTATCTTAGATGTAATTGAAAATAGCTTTAATAAACCATATATAGCCATGTCTGATACAGTGTATAATGCTGTAGACAAATTAAAAGAGTTTAATATGAAAAATATATATGAAAAAGCTAATACAAAAAAAGATATCGAGAGGTATAATAGAATTTTTAGTGAACTTTTTGGTGTATATTTAAAAGCATTAA
>USJA01000100.1 GCA_900554875.1 uncultured Clostridium sp.
CAGACGTGTGCTCTTCCGATCTCATAGAACTAGTAGGTATTTTTATTATATTGTATTTTAAATTTTTTTTCAATAATTATTTATAATTTTTCTGTACATTATTATTGCTAATAGAAATTGATTTTGCATTTTTGGTTAATTATATTCTGAATAGTAACGAATTTTTAATTAATTACATCATCATATTCTAAATCATCAAATTTAATATTTTCAATATTTAAAATTTCATTATCTTTTCCTACATCAACTTTGAACACATCAGGAGAATTAATTTTTCCATTAAATATAACTTTATCTTTATAGCTAATTTTTAAATTATGTTCTTTATTTATATCTTCTAATTTACAATATTTAAGCAAAAACATAGTTATTGCATACCCATGAGAAAAAATAGCAATTCTTTTTCCTTTATTATCCCTAATGACTTCTTTAAATACTTCATACATCCTATTTTCAACATCTTTCTTACTTTCTCCGCCAATAGTTTTATAATTTTCATCTAGATATTGCCTTGTATACCAATCTTTTACTTTATCATCATTTGGTATCCCTGTTCTTCTCTCATCTAATCTTTCATCTATATTTGCTTTCAAATTTTGTTTAACCATTAAATATTTTGCAGTTTGTAATGTTCTTACACAATTACTTGTATATACAACATCTATATTTTGAAGTTCTTCTTCATTACTAAGCAGTTCAGCTCTTCTCTCTCCATTAACACTAAGTACAATTTTTTCATTTTGAAGTAATTTTGATTGATTTGTCATATATGTATTAATCATATTATTACTTAATTTTACAGAATGTCTTATATAATATATAGTTGTTATTTTTTCTTCATTATTTTTCATCCATATTCCCTCCATACATATAGCTATGCTAGATTATATTTTTATTTTATAAATTTTATATTATATGTATTAAATATTTTTGATATGACGTAATTTATAAATTTATTATTTCCCATTTTGGTATATCTTTGTTTTAAATTTTCTTCTGTTATTTCATAATCACTGTTTGTACATAAAATTTCATATTCAACTTTATTATCTAGAATAAATTTATTAGTTTCATAAAATCCATTTTTAAGATAAAAATTCTTTCTTCTTAATTTTTCATCATTTACGTTATTTTGAGGCCTTTCTATACTTAAAATAACATTTCCATATTTTGAAGTTAAATCTTTAAGTATTTTAGAACCATATCCGCATCCTCTTTTACTTTCATCTACAGCTAAATACATTAAATAAACGAAATCCTTACAATCAACCAAATATGCTAGTCCAACCATTTCTTCTTTATCTAATACTATATTAAATAATACATTTTTTCCTTTAGAACAATATTTTAAAATTCCAAATGGAAATCTTTCATTCCTAGGAAAAGATTTGATATATATTTTTTTAACCTTATTTTTATACTTATATTTAAAATAATCGACATATGTATAATTCATATTTTTCTCCTATCTATCTTTATACATAAAGCATTTTGTATCATGAGAATATATAACTCCTATTGCTTGTAAATAAGAATAAATAATTGTGTTTCCAACAAATTTCATACCTCTTTTTCTTAAGTCCTCTGATAATCTATCAGATAATTTATTTGTGCTTTTGTCTATTTCGTAAATAATTTTATCGTTTGTGAATGTTTTTAAATAATTACAAAAAGAACCATATTCGTCTTGAATTTTCTTAAATATTTTACTATTAATTATAGTTGCTTCTATCTTTAATTTATTTCGAACAATACTTTCATTTTTTAATAACTCCTGTATTTTTTCGTCATTGTAGTTACAAATTTTATTTACATCAAAGTTATCAAATGCCTCTCTAAAATATTCTCTTTTATTCAATATACATTCCCAAGAAAGCCCAGCTTGGAAAGACTCTAATATTAACATTTCAAATAAATAATTGTCATCAAAGTTTGGTTTACACCATTCATTATCGTGATATTCTATATATTTTGGATTGTTTAAGTTACACCATTTACATCTTATCATAAGGCACTTCCACGTCTTTGAATGAAGTATTTACTCATGTCGTTTTTTTCATGCTCTAATAATGCTATTTTGTTTTTTATTCCTCCACCATATCCAGTTAAACTTCCATTTTTCCCTACTACTCTATGACATGGAATTATAATGCAAATAGGATTCCAACCAACAGCACCTCCAACAGCCTGAGATGACATTTTTTCTAATCCTCTATTTTTAGCAATTATTTTAGATATATCACTATATGTTAAAGTTTTTCCAAAACTAATAGTATTCATTATATCTATAACTTCTTTTCTAAAAGGAGTAATATTTTCTATTTTGTACTTAGGTGTAAAATCTGGATTTTTACCACTAAAATAAATATCTAACCATTTACTTGTATCTCTAAATATTTTCAAATCTTTTTCTTCACATTCTACTACATGTTTAGAGGTATCTCTTGAACCTTCAAACCACAACCCTGTTAAATTTTCTCCATCACTATTCATTATCATATTTGAAAATTTTTTTGGAGTTTTGTATATATATTTATATATCATTAAAGCCACCTCCTATGGATTTTTTGAACATTTAAAGCAGATTTTTATTTATTAATATAATATTCTTGTTAATCTAATAAAATATTTCATATCATCCTCTATTATCAATTTGTTAATTTTTCAAATAAATCTTTATATATTTTATCGACATCTAAATAATTAACTACAGTTATTTTATGTTTATTTGATGTAATTTCATAAGATGTATCATCTTTAATATTTGGACAACTTACCTCTTCTGTTTGAAACCATTCTTTATTTATCATATATGCTATAACGCTTATATCCCAAATAACTCTTCTTTCTTTAATTCCATGTACGCCATCATTATAAAATCTTTGACATAAATAATCACATAATTTACTTTTACCTTTTAAGAAATGTTCTAATTCATATATTGAAGTTCTTAAATTTGAAGCTACATTTTTGCAAGGTATTACTGTTAATTTTACTTTTGATTCAAAAACAGTTCTTACAGCTTGTACATCCTATTTAAAATTAAATTCCTTGTTCTCTTTACTTAGGAAGCTATTTCCTCCAAGCCAAACAACTTCAATTTTATCAACTATTTTAGGTTCTTTATTTATAGCAATGGCTACATTTGTTATCGCTCCTATAGCTAAAATATATGTTTTATCATTTTTATTTGCAATTTCAATTATTTTATTTACCGCATCATTTTCCTCATTATAATCATTTTCCACATAATCTGTAGATCCCTTAAACACTCTATTAGTACAATCAAAATTTAACCAGTTACAAATTTTAATGATTTCATCATAACTTTTATCTATTCCTTCATCAATTGATATGTTATTATCATGATGATATGGAGCAACTGTAATTGCTTCAATATTAAATTTATCTTCTGATTTTAACAAATAAGACAATGCAAACTGATCATCGCACTCATTATATGTATCTGTATCTAAAATAACATTTACTTTTTTATCATCTAATTTTTTATTAAGTTTTAATATTCTTTCGTATATTTCTTTCCATTTTGAAACTCTATCTAATGTTTTTTCCCTTTGATTATATCTTGTATTCATTGTCCAAACTTTAATCCCATTACTTACTAAATCTAAACTTATTTTAATACTATCCTCAATCATTAAATCCACATTATTTTCTATACATGCAACTGTTTTGGCATGTATATCATAAGTATCTGTAAGTATTAATTTATCTATCATTACAGCAGAAATAATTTTAAAACATTTAAGGTTACACACTGCTAGATATTCCACATATTTTGTATCAATTATATGATTTAAGAAAATATTCTAAATCGTTTTCATTTTCAAATATTGAATCAAAAATATTATATAAAGTATCTGTCGCCTCATATTCACCTATAGCATAACATTTTTTTCCTAAGCCATATGCAATTCCAGACTCAATATGTGCTGCCTTACCCGCAGGTAATACCAACAGCAAATTTTTAGAATTTCTTTCTCCATCTAAATCATTATTAAACAAATTAAGTACGACATCACTTTTTAAACCAAGTGATTCAAACTCTCTTTGCTTTTCCTCTGGAGTTTGATTTGAATTACCATATCCCCAATCATCTTCATTTTTTAAAAAACAATAATAGGAAATATTATATTTATCAAATAAATCACATATTTTCAAAATGTTTTCTTTGTTTCTAGCCCTTCCAGCAATAAAAAATTCATATTTGTTATTCATTTCATTATCCTTTCACATTTAATTTATATATAATATATTATAATAATATAAAAACCAAGTATTATATGTCTTGTTTTAGTTTTAACACTGCAACGCATTCCACATGTATTGTATTATTTATTGTTATTACTAATTGGATTTTAAAAACTGT
>USJA01000101.1 GCA_900554875.1 uncultured Clostridium sp.
TACACGACGCTCTTCCGATCTATACAAGAACAATACAAGGATTGTATCATGCAATGCAAAGAATGGAGAAAAGAATATAATAACTTTCCAATGATGTTAATGTCAATATAAAAATGCACAATTTTTTGAATATAAGAATGTACAATTTTGTACACTCTTACATTCAATTCTTAATCTGATTCTAATGATATTTTATCTTTTAATCGATATGAATTACCATTAATATTTATAACGTGAGAATGATGTAGTAATCTATCTAAAATTGCATTTGCAATCATTGGATCACCAAATAATTCTCCCCATTCTGCAAATGGTTTGTTAGTTGTTATTATAGTTGATGATTTTTCATAACGCTTATTTATTAATTGAAATAACATATTTGCTGCTTCTACATCAATTGGTAAATATCCCACTTCATCTATAATTAATATTTTATATTTAGCTAATGTTTTAAGTTTGTCCTCTAAACGATTTTGAAGATGGGCTTTTTTTAACGCTTGTATTAAATCATTACAGTTAATGAAATACGTACTATGGTTGTTTTTGGCATTTTCTATTCCTATACTCGTAGCTAAATGTGTTTTTCCAACTCCTGGACTTCCAACAAGTAAAATATTTTCAGCTTTATCAATAAATCTTAAATTTTTAAAATCTAATATTTGTTCCTTGTTAATAGAGGGTTGAAATGTAAAGTCAAAATCTTCAAATGTTTTGTAATACGGAAAACCTGCAAACTGAATTGAATGTTTTGCCCTTTTTTCAATCATAACATCTATTTCTAATTTTGTTAATTCATAAAGTGTATCAACAAAATCTTTTTCTTTGGAGTTAATTAAATCAATATATGTATCCAAATTTTCTTTTATTTTAAATAACTTTAGAGTTTCTAAATTATTTAATAATTTTATATAATTACTCATTTTAATTCAATCCTTTCAATCTTTTTAAATTTTTCTTTGCTAATTGTTTAATTTCATCTTGCTTTTTATGTTTTAGAACGTTTTGTAGCCCCTCAATGTAATGTTCTTCTTTATAATTTATTTTTTTTAATGAAATATCGTGAATTGTTATTAATTCTTTGTTATAATATACGTATAGTTTATGGTCATCTTCTTGAATATCTAAAGTATGATCGATAAACTTTATTGGAACAGAATATTTTATACCTTTGTAGTAAAAGAGTGACTCATTACTAACTTTTACTTTAATTGTAGATACATAGTATTCATCAAGTATCTTATTATTAGGCAAAGGTTTAAGATATTCTTTTTCTTTGTTAAAAAGCATTATGGGAGCAACACCAATTGTTGAATTTACCTGTTTATTTACTTTTAAGTTTATATCTTTAATTATTTTAATTAATTCCTCTTCGTCTTCAAATTCATGATTATATGGAACTAGCCAGCTCATAAATCTATTAGCTGATTCATCTTTACCCTTAGTATATGGATGTCTGACTTTACAATGTTTAGGTTGCGTTCCCATATCTTTGGCAAAGGCGATAAATTCTTTACAAAATTTACATTTTTTAACATCTACAATGCTACTCATGTTGTCAGTTAGTAGTTCTTCAGTTACGCCACCAATATATTTAAAAGTGTCTATTAGACATCTTTGAACATCATTTCTTGTTTTGTATTTGCTGTATATGAAAACATGTAATCTACTAGCACTAAGTGTAGCAGAAAATATATTAAACTCAAATAATTCACCATGTTTACTTACCATTTTAATATCTTCTTTCCAATCAAATTGTAGTTGGACTCCATAATCAGTTTCAAATCTTAAATTAGGTCCTTTATTTTTCTTTGGTTTCAGATTATTCTTAATAACATATTTGTAAAAATTTGAATAAGAGCCAATATCATGTTTGTTAGACATATACTGATATACACCCATAATTGTAGCACCAGATAATTTCAATTTTTCTTTTGCTATATCTTTAAAGCTATCCAATTTTGATTTTCTTTCTCTAGTTACTTTGGGTTCATAGCCATTATTATATTTTTTTATAGTTCTTCTATCTATTTTATATTTTCTAGATAAATCAGAATAATTTAATTTTATATTTAATGTTTTTGATACCAATAATTCTTGTTTCAACTTCCTAATCCTTTCTTTTTTATTTTCCATTTTGTTATACCTCCATAAAAAGTATAACAAAAAAGAATGTACTTTTTGAATTTAATTATGTACATTTTTGTACATTCTTATTTTATCATTAACAAATGAGAACTTTAGGGTGTTTTAGTCTTAGGTAATTCATAAAAAAATATAAAAGTCAAGGGGAATCGTTATTTGCAATATAGGTGCTCAAAGTATTTATTTTAAATAATTTGTGACATATGATTGAATAACCTACATTGTCTTTTGTTTAAGATGGGAAAAAAGCTTGAAAAAAATCAAGTTATATAGTAAAATATACAGGAATTTAAAGGAGATGTAAAATGTTAGAAACAAGAGGAGTTACAATTAGATTTGGAAAAAGAACATTATTTGAAGATGTAAATGTAAAATTTACAAATGGAAATTGCTATGGAATAATAGGAGCAAATGGAGCAGGTAAATCAACATTTTTAAAAGTTTTATCAGGAGAATTAGAACCAAGTGAAGGTGAAGTATCAAAATCACCTAAAGAAAGAATAAGTGTGTTAAAACAGGACCATTATGCATATGACGATGTAAAAGTTTTGGATACTGTAATTAGAGGTAATACAGAGCTTTATTCTATAATGAAAGAAAAAGAAGCCTTGTATGCAAAAGAAGATTTTAGTGATGAAGATGGTATAAAAGCAGGTGAATTAGAAGCACAGTTTGCAGATTTAAATGGATGGATGGCTGAATCAGATGCTGCAGAACTTTTAAATGGACTTGGAATAGATGTATCACTTCATGAAAAATACATGAGAGAGCTAAATGGAAATGAAAAAGTAAAAGTACTTTTAGCACAAGCTTTATTTGGAAATCCTGATATTTTACTTTTAGATGAACCAACTAACCATTTAGATATATCTGCAATAGCATGGTTAGAAGAGTTTTTAATTAATTTTGAAAATACAGTTATAGTTGTATCTCATGACAGATATTTTTTAAATAAAGTATGTACACATATTTTAGATGTAGATTATGGAAAAATAAAATTATATGTTGGAAATTATGATTTTTGGTATGAATCAAGCCAACTTGCACTTAAGCAAATGAAAGACGCTAATAAAAAGAAAGAAGAAAAAATAAAAGAATTAGAAGATTTTATTAGAAGATTTAGTGCAAATGCCTCAAAATCAAAACAAGCTACTTCAAGAAAGAAAACATTAGAGAAAATTCAGTTAGATGAGATAAAACCATCTACAAGAAGATATCCATTTATAGAATTTAAACCTGAAAGACCATCTGGAAAAGAAATTTTAGATGTGGATAATATTTCAAAGCAAATAGATGGTGTACAACTTCTAAAAAATGTTTCATTTAAAGTTTTAAAAGGCGATAAAATTGTTTTGCTTGGTGATAATTCTTTATCAAAAACTTGTCTTTTTAGAATACTTGCAGGAGAAATAAAGCAAGATAAGGGAAAAGTTACTTTTGGAAAAACTATAAAAGCTTCATATTTACCACAAGCAAATGACGATTATTTTAATTCTGATAAATCTATAGTAGAATGGATAGCAGAAGCATATGGCATAAACGATGAAACAATTATACGTAGTTTCTTAGGGAGAATGCTATTTTCTGGTGAAGAATCTTTAAAAAAGGTAAATGTTTTATCAGGTGGAGAAAGAGCAAGATGTATGTTATCAAGATGTATGCTTGAAAATCCAAATTTAATATTTTTAGATGAACCAACTAACCATTTAGATCTAGAGAGTATTACAGCACTTAATAATGGATTAATACGTAGTAATGCTGAAATGATATTTACATCTCATGATCATCAATTTATACAAACTGTTGCAAATAGGATAATAGAACTAACAGATGATGGTGTAATAGATAAGAGAATGACATATGATGAATATCTAGAAGAAAAATTTAGCAAAAAATAGTAGAAAATTTAATTTTAGTCTTGATTTTTTTATTTTATTATGTTATACTTTTAAAAGTGTTGAGTATAACATATACATGCTCCAGTAGCTCAGTTGGATAGAGCAACGGCCTTCTAAGCCGTGGGTCGGGCGTTCGAATCGCTTCTGGGGCACCAAACACTTTAGAACTAAGCAATTTTAATTTGGCTTAGTTTTTTTATTATCATTTTTTCTTCTATTAGTTTTT
>USJA01000102.1 GCA_900554875.1 uncultured Clostridium sp.
AAATCCAATTAGTTTATTATCATCTAGTAATATTAATTTACAAAAATCATTCTTATTTAAATTATTTTTTACTTTTTCTATTTTTTTATCTATTCTATCTTCAAAAAATTCTTGGGGATTTTTGGCCCATTCATTATACTCTAAAATAACAACTTCCCTTAAATATTCTATTTTATCTTTTATATTATATACCTTAAGCATATTTTTCACCAAACCTTAATATTTATGCTCTCTATATTATTTATATATTTTACCATTATGCGTTATGAAATACAATAGAAATTAACAGAAAAAAGAATAAGAAACTTTTACATCTCTTATTCTTTTTGTTATAAACTAACTGTACCGTTATCCTCACTATTTTGATTTTCACTTAATTTATATGAGTCTTTTATAGCATCCTCAATCTTTTCGTCAAGTACATCATGTGACATTCCTTCTGATAATACCATTTCACTTATAAGAATGTCTTTTGCTGTCGATAACATTTTTTTCTCACCTATTGAAAGACCTCTTTCCATATGTCTATGAGAAAGATCTCTTACAACTTCAGCAACTTCTAAAATATCTCCAGATTTTATCTTTTCAACATTCATGTTGTATCTTTTACTCCAGTTAACATCATGGACATAACTATCCTGAGGTTGCTCTAATATATCAAATACTTCATCTGAAATATTTTTGCTTGATACTTCTCTTACACCAATATCGTCGGCTTTATCAGTTGGAACCATAAGTTTCATACCACCAATTGGCATACGAATGATATAATAATCTTTTTCATCACCTAGCATTTCCTTTTGCTCAATTGCCTCAATAGTTCCAGCACCATGCATTGGATATACTATTTTGTCTCCTACTTTAAACACGATACATCCCTCCTTGCAAGATATAACTTTAAGTACATTTATATTATACCATAATTTAAGCAAAAAGTAAAGAATAATTGAAGAAAATAAATTTAAAGTTAGGCTAATTTATGTAAACAATAATGTGATGAATAATTAACAATTATATATTGTATGATTTTAATATATACTGTTCCTGAAGCCTCTTTAATGATTGATTAATTATTCTTGCTCTTATCTCACCTATTCCTTCTACATCGTCTAATTCATCAATAGACGCAGAACAAATATGTTGTAATGAACCAAATGCTTCAACAGTCTTTTCAATTATAGAAGCAGGCATTTTAGGTACTTTAGAAAGTATTCTATATCCCTTTGGAGAGACATTTGTATCTAATATATCAGCTGAAACTTCATACCCAAGCATTTTAACTATCTTTTCTGATACTATCAAGTTTTTCTTATCTATCTTCCTTATTTCCTCTAAAATACTTTGAGTTGATATTTCCTTGTTTACGTTATAATCTTGTATAATTAATTTTTCTTCCTCCTCAACATTAGCCATAAGTTCCTCAAGCTGCATATTAACAATTCTTCCTTCATCACCAAGTTCAATTATACTTCTTTTTACATCTGTCTCCATTCTCATGATAGTTTCACTTCTATAAATACAATTTATTACAGTATCTAGTGTTACTATATCGTCAAATTCATGTTCACTTAAAATACTAAGCATATTATCAAAAACAGTTTTATATTTTTCAAGAGCTTGTAATGTTTGATTTGCACGCATAAGCACTGATTGTGTATCATTTATTACATATCTAAAATTTCCTTTGAAAAGAGTAATTATTCCCCTTCTCTCAGAAATACTAATAACAAGTTCGCCAAATTGTTTTGCAACACGCTCTGCTGTTTTATGCCTTGTACCAGTTTCCCTTGTTGATATACTAAAATCTGGATTTAACTGAACATTAGCCCTTATTATTCTTTTTAAGTCGCTGCTTAATATTATTGCACCGTCCATCTTTGCAAGCTCATAAATATTAGTTGATGTAAATTCTTCATCTATTTTAAATCCTCCATCAGCTATTTTTAATACCTCTTCACTATCTGATACTACAATTAAAGCACCTGTTTTAGCTTTTAATATATTTTCTAAACCTTCTCTTAATTCAGTCCCTGGTGCAACCAATTTAAGTATTTCTAACATTTTATCATTCATAAAAATCACCCATTTACTACATAACTTATCGCTTCATCAATAGTACTTATTCCAATAAGTTTTATATTTATATCTTTTATACTTTCTTTAAGTCTTTCAACCTGTCTTTTGCTTGCGTATATTTTCTCATATCCCATTTTTTCTATTTCTTTTACTCTTTTTTCAAAGTTATTTATACTCCTTATTTCCCCTGTAAGTCCAAGTTCACCTATAAATACGGTCTTAGGATTAATAACTTTATTTTTGTAATTAGAAACAATTGCCATAGCCACAGCTAAATCTACTGCAGGTTCATCAACTCTAATACCACCAATTACATTTACATATATATCTTGTGTTCCAAGACCAATATTACATCTTTTTTCAAGTACAGCAAGAATCATGTTTAGCCTATTTAAGTCTATTCCATTTGCAACTCTTCTTGGATTGTTATAATACGAATGTGAAGTTAATGCCTGTATTTCTAAAAGTATAGTAGATGTTCCCTCAACTGTTGCAACTATAGCTGTTCCTGGTAAATTATTTTTTTCATCAGATAAAAATAATTCTGAAATGTTTGTAACTTCAACCATTCCAATATCTTGCATATCAAATATTCCAATTTCATTAGTTGAACCAAATCTATTTTTTACACTTCTAATTATTCTATGTGTAAAAAATCTTTCACCTTCGATATATAGCACTGTATCTACCATATGTTCAAGTATTCTAGGTCCCGCTATAACACCATCTTTTGTTACATGACCTATAACAATAACTGTAATATTTTTTCTTTTTGCAAGATACATCATTCTTGCTGTTACCTCTTTTACCTGAGAAATACTTCCAGGTACTGAAGATATATCTTCATCATACATAGTTTGTATAGAGTCGATAATGCAAAATTTCGGTTCTGTATCTTCTATTTTATTTTCTATTTGTGATATATCAGTTTCACTTAAAAATAATATATTATCAGATGATACCTTAAGTCTATCTGCTCTTAGTTTTACTTGTGTTTCTGACTCTTCTCCTGAAACATAAAGTACTTTTCCATGATTACTCAATTTATTACATACCTGCATAATTAAAGTAGATTTACCAATTCCAGGTTCTCCTCCAATCAAAGTAAGTGAACCTTCTACTATTCCGCCACCAAAAACACGATTTAATTCCGCATACCCAGTATCTAGTCTTATACTTTTATTTATTATAATGTCATTTAATTTTTTAACTTCTGATCTATTATTAAAAGTGTTTGAAAATCCTTTAGAGGATGACTTTGACTTGCTTTGCTTATTAATCTTCTCTTCTACAAAGCTATTCCAACTATTACATCCTGGACATTTTCCAAGCCACTTTGCAGATTCATACCCACATTCTTTACAAAAAAATACTGTATTTGTAGCCATTTTTTCTCCTTTTTATTTATTAAATATTAAACATTCAATTTTTGTATCAAGTAATTTGGCAAATTCAATACCATCTTCTTTTTTACCAACAATTGTTCCATAATGAATAGGTATTACGTACTTAGGCTTAATAATATTAGTAAAGTTTGCCGCCTCTTTATAATCCATAGTATAAGTTCCGCCAATTGGAACAAATAACACATCACATTTTATATTTTGTATCTCCTCATTTGCATCAGTATCTCCTGTTATATAATACGTAACACCATTTATTTTTATTAAATATCCAACCCATCCGTATTCTTTTTTATGGTACTCCTTGTCAATATTGTAAGCTGGTATAACTTGTACCTCTATCTTATTAAATTTATACATTTCATCTGGTGCAACAGTAACTATTCTTTTTTCATCTACACCAATTTCAAGTAATTTTTCCTTACAATCTGGTGTAACAAAAAATATTGTATCTTCATTTCTTACTTTCTCTATATCCTCTATTGAAAAATGGTCATAATGTGAGTGTGTTATAAACAAATACTTTGCATTATGCGTTTCATTTTCAATTTTATATGGATCAATATATATATTATCATACAACACAATTGATGCATGATATAAGACTTTTACATTTTTTAACATTTAATCCTCCTAAATATAATTGACATTATATTATTAATCATTTCTTAAAAAGTATTATTTTTTCACTCTTTTATTATACCATATTAAAGA
>USJA01000103.1 GCA_900554875.1 uncultured Clostridium sp.
TAAATTTATAATTATATGTTTCTGTTAATTTCTTAAATCCACCTATATGGTCACTATCTGGATGTGTTAATATAAAATAATCAATTGTCTTATTTGTTACAATTCCTGGTTTTTGGTTTAAAAATGAATTTATTACATCACCACCATTTCTGGTATTTGATGCGTTATCTGTTCCATCACTTTTTTTATTTGCATGATATCCACTATCAATTAATATTGTTTTTCCACCTTTTGTTTTTATTAAAATTGCATCAGCTGCTCCAACATCATTTCCAGCTGATGGACTCTCAGTAGCATCGAGGAAATATGTTTCACATCCATTACTTATGCTAGGTATTATTTTTTCCTCAATTGTTCCACTTTTTACATCATCAGAACTTTTCCCAGTATAAAAGTCAATATTTACCTTAATTGTATACTCAGTATTTGATTTAAGTCCTGTATATATGTATTCATTTGTTGTTCTTCCAGAAACTTTTAATTGATTATCTAAATAATAATTGTAACTTTTTACGTAAAATGAGTTTCCAACTCCAACAACGCATGCTGCATATCCTTCTGTACCATCCAATGCAGTTGATGTATTTAATGAAGCTACATAATTGTTCAATACAACTTCTTTGTTTTTATTACCATTTGTATCAACAGCTAACCCTTCAGCAATACATATATTTAAGTGTCCTACATTATTAACTCCTTCTTCTGTTTGAACCTCCAACGTAATTTCATTTTTTGTATAATCTATTTTGGTTATTTTATTTTTTGTAGGTGAAGAACTAGTTGATATCCTAGTATCAGAAAGTGTTGTATCAGAATATCCATCTCCTGAACAACTAATAGATATTTTGCTTCTATCAATTGTCTTTATATTTTCATCATTTATTTTTATTGTATAAACTACTTTATCTCCAGCTTTTATTACATTATTATTTTTATCATTTGTAATAGAAACAGTTGGAGGACTATCAACTTCTGGATCTATTTTTTCTACTGTTATATCACAAACACAAGTTTTTCCATTTTGTGTTTTGGCAGTTATTTTACAAGTTCCAATGTTTACAGCCTTTACTAAGCCATTACCATCTACAGATGCAATACTAGGATTACTACTTGTCCAAGTAATATCTTTATTTATATTTGCATTTGAAGGTGTATATGTTGTCTTTAATTGAGTAGTATTTTTCCCCTTTAAGTATATAGTCTGATTTGTAGAATTCATATTAATAGAGGATGGAGATGTTTGAACCTTTACACTACATACTGCTTTTAAACCATTTTCATTAGTAGCTACAATGCTACAATTTCCATTTTTATATGCTGTTACTCTACCATTTTGGTCAACTTTTGCTACATTAGAATTACTTGTAACCCATTTTATGTTATTACCGATATTTGCATTACTTGGATTAATATTGCAAATTAAAGTATATGATGTATTTGTACTATCAGAAAGATCAAAAGATAAATTACTTTTATTTAAAGTAATTTTACTTGGGAAGATTTTATCGCTACTTACATCTAAATTTATAGTTGTACTTGTATTATCACTACTTTTTACTACAATATTAGATTTACCTTTCGATAATCCAGTAAGTATTCCATTACTTCCAATACTTGCTACAGTACCATTTGATGTACTATACTGATACAAACTTCCACTACCAGTAGATTTTGCAAGATCATATCTTTCATTTATATATAGTTTTAAAGAGATATCTTTAAGAGTAGAATTTGACATATATAAATTTGTGATATATCCTATATCGCTTTCATCCAACTTATTGTTATTATTTATATCTCCTCGTAATAAATCATGTACGGTTGCTGTATCATTATTGCCTCTTTCATATGCAAGTGCCATATCCGTACTATTTATTTTTCCATCTCCATTTATATCTCCTACTGATGATGCATTAATATAACCTGCCATTGCAAATATTACAAAAAAAATAGTAATATAAATTAATTTTTTAAATTTTTTCATATGGTGTTCTCCTCTTACTCAAGTAAATATTAGAAAGACTACTTAACATACATAGATACTCTAGTTCCAACATCAGGAAATACATAATTTGTACTATAAATAAATATGTCTGATAGTGTATAGTTTAAATAGTTATCTGCTCGGTATGATCCGCCAACAACGGCTCTTCCCTCTACCATTTTTCCAAGTTGAGTCCATTCAAAGGCATTTCCTACTAAATCATATATATTTTTAAAGCAGTACATCTTATTACTTCCAGTTTTTTCAAGTTTTCCATAAAAATTACCATAATTTCTTACATTAAAAAATCTTTTATATATGTTATTATCTTGAATCATCCATACAAGAGCTGCATTCCACTGACATCCCCATATCATTTCAGTTTGAATATTATCTTTATCATACATTTTTCTTGCTACTTTATACATGTTATCCCAATCTCTTCCAGAAATATTTTCCTCTCCTGCTTTTGAAGTTATTTTTTCATCTTTGTTTATTGCATTATCTAAATTTCCAGCCTCAAATCTACCAATATAGAATCCTTTATTTTTCTCAACTGATTTAACCATTTCATTAAAAGTTTCCTGATATGCTTTTTGGCTACTTTCATCTCCACTTTTATATACAGAGTCATTTTCTAAAATTATTGGTTCTCCATATATAGTCTGACTTTCATTTTCTTCAATGATTGAATAACTTTTAAAGTATGAATCAAAAGTATATTTTAATGCCTTATAGTTATCTCCATCTTTTATTGCAATAGGGTTCTTACCATCATTAACAAATTTTTTAGCTTGATCATAATCGTCGGCTACGGCAATTTCTACAGGTACCCAAACAAATTGATTCCCCTTTAAACTATTTATCACGTTATATGACGTTCCTTTAAATTGGTCTTTCTTACTATCAGATATAACCACACCTGATTCGACATCTCCTCCAACATAGTAAAAATTATCAGGTATAGTTATTTGTGCTTTTATCTTATTTAACTTTATTTGATTGCTTATACACTTTATTCCATAATACCCTAATATAAATAAAACTGTAATCAAGATTAAGATAATTAAAATTCCCCAAATTCTTGAAATTCTTCTTTTTTTACTTTTCATATAACACCTCTACCCTATAATAATAAGTTTTACTTTCTTTTTATCTGGAATTATACGTTTAATACTTACAAGTACTTTTTGACCATATTCTATACCATTTACATGTTCTGCAAGTCCAACCACATTTGGTGCAATTTCAACAAACAGTCCTGATCTTATCCTATTTCTAACAGTACCTTCAACAATGTCTCCTTCTTTAAATTTAGCAATATTTTCTTCAAAAGTTCCCAATGTTTCTTTATATGTAAGCTCAATTCTTCCTGTATCCCTGTCATATTTTTTCACGATTACATTGATTCTTTGACCTATTTTTAATGCATCTGATGCTTTTTGTAGCAATACGTCAGAGATATTCTCAAGCTTTAATATACCAGTAACTCCTCCTCCAACATCAACAAAAGCTGCATAATCATTTGTATTTACAACTACACCTTTTAATTTCATTCCAGGTTTTAGATGCATAAACATCCATTTTCTAACCTTAAGTTCTAACATTTTTTTTGATACAATTAACTCAATTTCTCCGTTATTTTCAAGTATTTGTTTTATACAGACATGCATAATTTTTCCTTTTTTATTTATGATATGTTTTTCCTCAACAAGACCATCATCTCCTACAATACTTGATGACTCTTCTCTTGGTATAATTGCTTTAATATTTTTTCCAATTATCCCAATCATATTTAAGCTTGCATCAATGTCAGTTACATATATATCAACAACTTGTTGTTTATCCTTTATTTCTTCTAATTGTTTCAATGAATATTTTTTATTGTTAGAAGCACGGTTACGTGCCCCTTTTTTATTTTCCTCTTTTTCCATTATTATATCACCTATTTATTTTTAATTATAACGTCATATGTTATATATGATTTTGTATTGAACACAAAATTAAATTTATTATTATCATACACTTTTATTTGACTATATCCATCTTTATTCTCTTGGATAAATGAAATTACTTTTACATTTAAAAGGTCATTTATATTATTTGAAATATACTGGTTAAATTCTTCATAACTTTTAAATGTATCCTTCTCCTCATTTTTATTAACTAAAGAATAAGCATATTTTTTATAATATA
>USJA01000104.1 GCA_900554875.1 uncultured Clostridium sp.
GCCGTAGATGCCCCCCGCCAGGCCGATGCCCAGACTGAGGGCGGCCAGGCGCGGGCAGCTGACGGAATGGCGCGTCTCGCCGAACGTGAAGACCAGACGGGAACGGTCCCAGCGTTCCACGTGGATCCGGGCCATGCCGCCCCCCTTGCGGGCGGGCGCGGCGGGCCTGCGCAGGTCGCGGAACATGCGCCAGAAGATCCAGAGCAGCAGCAGACCGGCAAAGACCTTGAAGCGGCTCTCGTCCGGCAGCCAGTAGACGCGTATGAGCGAGCCCAGCACGATGCCGGGCAGGGTGCCCACGGCCACGGTCAGGGCCAGGGGCCAGAGCAGGCGGCCTTCGCGGGCGAAGCGCACGATGCCGCCGGGACAGGCCAGCACGTTGAAAAGATGGTTGGTGGCGCTGACGCCGGGGCTGGTGTAGCCCAGGAAGCTCATCTGGAAAGGCAGGAGCAGGAAGGCTCCCGACAGGCCGCCCATGGACGTGACGAACGAGATGCCCATGGCCGCCAGGACGGGCACCAGGGGGTGACAGTCGATACCGGAAACGGGAAAGTACATGGACCACCTCCACAGGTTATGCGACGGGATAAAGTCAGAGTAAACTGATAGGGATATTTTTGTCACGTTTTATTTTTTTACTAACCTATGGAAAATAAAGGAATAAAAATAAATGCAGATATAAATGGAAGTTTAAATATATTAAGGAAATATATAAAAAAAGTAATCCAAGCCAAGATCTTTAAAAAGCCCCCTGACTACAAAAGTAGTTAGGGGGAGTGACGAAGTCACTTTAGTTCTACGTAATTATAGAGGTGATATATAATTTTAAAATATTGACTTATAAATACATTTTTTTATTCCACAACTGGAGGAATGAAATTTTCAATAGCATCTCTTAAACCTGGATGACGAATTACAAAATGTATAGATGGATTACTTGCTTTTGAAATCATAACCCAATTTTTTTCACAAATTAGAATTTGTATATTTTTAAAAGTTTGAGTGCTTTTTGTACTCAATTTATAGTTTTTGTTATTTTTCATGTAGAGCTTTGTTAAATTTAAGTGTTCTATATATTCTTCATAGGTATAGTAAATTTTATTTTCAATAAAACAATTTAAAAGGCAAAGGGTAGGGGAAAGGTTATTAAATTCTTCTTTTGAAATTTCTTGTAATTCATCTTGAAAAATATTATTACTTAGTATAGTATCCATTATCTGTTTTTCTTCTTTTACTGATATTCTAATTTTTTTGATATTTTCATCAGAAATGTTATTATGTTTTAGAATTTTTAAAAGCAATTTGTCAGAAATCGTATGAATTGGAAGTGATGATAGAATTCTTCTTCGACTAGCTTTTATTTTTGAACTTGAAGATAAAAAAGCATTAAATGCATTTTTATTTTCTTCTTTATAAATTTCCATAAGAGGTGTTGCTTTATTAAGCAAACATTTAGCTTTTTCTTTGTAATATGAAACATCGTTTTTTGAAGAAAATAGAGTGTATTTTCCATTACTATGATATCCATTTATACATTCTCCTGCAAGAGCTACATTATCTGAAACATAAGTTAAATGACAATAAACTGAATTTTGAAATTCCCTTAAAAAAAATGGGGAAACTTGACCTGTCATATAAATAGGGATCCAGCTTTCTAGTCCTAACATCATTTCATTAAAAGGTCTATCTAGATTATGTATTATATTTAAATGAAGACCTTTTTTTAACATCATTGCAATAGCAAACATCCATTTTTTACCAAATTCAACATCTTCTGCCATATCTTCCATTGGCATATCACCACACATAAAAACTTTTTCACTAGATTTGGAAAATACAGTTGCTTTAAAAAAGTCAAGTTCACCTTTTTTCATGTCTTCTAATCCATAATAAGTTTTAGAATATGGTTTATAAAAAGGAATAAAAGGAACTTTCATTTCATCAAAATGTATAGCTTTTATATATTCATTTAAGTTAAAAGAGTCCAAATTGTTTAAAAAATCATTTATATTGTTTTTGTTATCTGATAGATTAGTTGAAAGCCATTCTTCCAATTTTATATAGTAATTTGAATTTTCTTTTAAATCTTTTAATTTACAATTTATAAGTATAGAAATTGATTTTTTATTATCTTCTGATTTGTATTTTGTGACAATGTAATTACATACTCCTTGTGTGAAGTTTTTAGGCTTTGAGGGTGTTCTAGTACCATTTCGTATTTTAGAAACAAAAGATGCATCATAGTTAATAAATCTAGATAGATCAGCAATGTTAATATTTAGTGTTGCAACAAGATCATTAAAATTTTTTCTTAATTGCTCAAAATCAATTATAATATCGTTTAATGTATTAGCTAGACTTTTATATATATCTTCTTTTGATATATTTATTTTTGAATTAATACTAATTTCATATAAGCCATTAACTATACTTTCAAACTGCTTACTTTTTATATTTGGTGTCCTTTCACCATTACGATAGCGACTGATAACAGATGAAGACAGATTTGATGCTTTAACTAAATCTAAAGAAGAGCACTCTAATTTAATTATATAATTATTTAATTGTTCTGAAAAAGTCATAAAAATCTCCTAAATACCACTTTTTTTCTTTATGCTAAATCATACCATAGAATAAATAAAAAATCAATTGCCAAATTGTCATGGAATAATTGGTAAAAAGCACAACAAATAATAAAACATATGATAAAATAACTAATATGAAAAATAATATATATGTATATATATTAAAGGAGAAGAAAGAGGTGAAAAAAGAAAAATTATTATCAATGTTATTTGTATTTTGTATAGCATTAGGATCAATATCTTTGATATTTACAAGTAATGTATATGTACAAACAAAAATGAGGTAACACTAAATTTTGATGGTGGAGTTGTTCACGATGGTTATGTAGAATATAACAAAGTAGCTAAAGTACAATTATTTAAAGGTGATGAGTTAGTTGTTAATATATCAAATGGCATGACAATTAATTTAAATGAAGCAGACTACGAGTTTGTAATTGAAGAAATTGAAGACACAAGTGTCTCTGGTGTTAATACAACTATAAAACTGAATATTAATAATTGGTATTATCCTATTACTACATCAATAGTAGAGGGAACTAAGCCTACATTCAAATTAGAATCAAGTAAATTTAGTGGAGTATTAGATGTTAAATTTGAAAGGATTGGAACAGTCGTTAATACAAAGGTTGAAGATGTTTATGAAAATATAACATCAAAAGGTGTAATTGATTTGACTGATGGAAAAGAGTATATAATTGATTTTTCTAAGGATGATGAGTTAACAGAAGGATTAAAATCATTTGCAGATCTAGATAAAACACTATATTACCAAAACTTCAATGAAAGCCTATTAGTAACAAATAATGAAAGTGTAGCTGTTATAAAAATTGTTGGAAATAGGTCAGAAAATAAAGCAGTATTAACAGCAGTAAATGTTGGAACTAAAAAAGGTGAAGCTTTTAAAGGGCTTCATACTAAATATACTGGTTCTGAATTGACTTATACTGGCTCAGATGGTGGCATCTTGAACGAAATAAGAACTGATTATTATACTAAATGTAAATATGAATTCACATTGCAATATGTAAAAGAAGAAGTTAGTCCTAAAGAATATAAGTTCATTGAGGGAGCTAATCAAACATACATAAAAGGTGAATCAAATAATGCAAAATTTAGAATAGATGCAGATTATGGATTGTTTGATAATAAAGTGTATATTGATGGAACATTGGTATACAGCGATAATTATACTTCTGAAAGTGGAAGTACAGCTATAACATTTAAAAAAGAATATATGGATGAATTATCTGTTGGAGAACATACTTTAAAAGTAGTATTTAGTGATGGAGGGGAAGCTATAACTAAATTTGAAATTAAAGAAAAACAACAAGATATGAATATAGAAGATAGTAATATAGAAAATACTGAAGAAAATAAAATTGAAAATATTAGTGAAAATCCAAAAACAGGAGATAGTACAATTATATATATTGTAATGTTAATAGTTAGCATATCAGTAATAATTACAGAATCAGTAATTAATAGAAAAAAAATAAGTATGCATAAAGACTAGTTATTAACAACTAGTCTTTATATATTATTTAGAATATATATGAAATATTAACCTTTA
>USJA01000105.1 GCA_900554875.1 uncultured Clostridium sp.
CGATTTTATGGTGGATATAAATTTAAACTAATAGCTACTCAAAGTAATGTGAAAGTAAGATTTTCTATTGATGTTTCTACAGGAGATATTATTACTCCAAAAGCTATTGAATATAAATATAAAATGATTTTAGAAGATAATTACATAGACATATTAACATATAACTACGAAACTATAATAGCTGAAAAATTAGAAACAATATTAAAACGAAATACTGCTAATAGTAGAATGAAAGATTATTATGACATATATTACTTTGCTAATATTAAATGGAATGAAATAGATAAAAATATTTTAAAGCAAGCTATAAATACAACATTTGAACATAGAGATTCAAAATACGAATTAGAAAGTAATAGTAAAATAATAGATGAACTTGCTACAAGTGAATCTTTAAAACTATTATGGCAACAATTTGCAGAAAAACATAGTTATGCTGAAAAAATATCATTTGATGAAACAATAAAAGCAATAAGATTTATATTTAAAGAGATTTATAATTAGAAATAGAGGTGTTTATATGACTCAATTTGAACAAGAACAGTCAGCAAAAAAGTTTGTAGAATTTTGGAAACATAAAGGTGATGAAAAAAGTGATACTCAAAGTTTTTGGATTTCACTTTTACATGATGTTTTTGGAGTAGAAGATCCAACAAAATTTATAGAATTTGAAAAAAGAGTAAAAATAGAAAATAAAAGTTTTATAGATGGATATATACCAAGCACAAAAGTTTTAATAGAACAAAAATCAATATCTAAAGATTTAAATAAACCTGAACTTCAATCAGACAAAAGTGAGTTAACTCCATATGGACAAGCTAAAAGATATAGTGATAATCTTGATTACAATGAAAGAGCTAGATGGATTATTACTTGCAATTTTAAAGAATTTCAAATATATGATATGGATAAAATACATTCTGAACCTATTATATTAAAACTTGAAGAACTTCCAAAACAATATTATGTATTACAATTTTTAATAGATTCTAAAGATATTGAAATTCAAAAAGAAGAGGAAATTTCTTTTAAAGCAGGAGAACTTGTTGGAAAACTTTATGATGAAATAATAAAACTATATATAAATCCTGAGAACGAGGAAACATTAAAAAGTTTAAATATGCTTTGTGTAAGAATGGTATTTTGCTTGTATGCTGAGGATGCAGGTTTATTTGGAAAACACAATATGTTCCATGATTATATTGAAAAATTTTCAGGAGACGATTTGAGAGAAGCTCTTATTGAACTATTTAAAATACTAGATACACCAACGGAAGAAAGAGATCCTTATTTAAAAGAAGAATTAGCTGAATTTCCATATGTTAATGGAGGATTATTCGAAAAAGAAGATATTGAGATTCCTAGACTAAATGACACTGTGAAAAATATTTTATTAAATGAAGCCAGTAGAGATTTTGATTGGAGTGATATTTCTCCAACAATATTTGGAGCAGTATTTGAAAGCACATTAAACCCTGAAACGAGAAGATCAGGAGGAATGCATTACACTTCTATTGAAAATATTCATAAGGTAATTGATCCATTATTTTTAAATGAATTAAAATATGAACTTGATACTATAATTGCTGAACCTGTATTGAAAACAAGAAATAAAAAGTTATTAGAATATCAAAATAAACTTGCAAACTTGAAATTTTTAGATCCTGCTTGTGGATCAGGAAACTTTTTGACAGAAAGTTATTTGTCTATAAGAAGATTAGAAAATAAAATGATAGCTTCATATACGCAAGGTCAAATTCAATTTGGACTAAAAGAATTAAACCCTATAAAAGTTTCAATCAGACAATTTTATGGTATTGAAATAAATGATTTTGCAGTAACAGTTGCTAAAACAGCATTATGGATTGCAGAAGCTCAAATGTATCACGAAACACAAGAAATAATAAATATGAAACAGGATTTTTTACCTTTAAAAACATATACTCATATTACTGAGGAAAATGCATTAAGAATAGATTGGAATGAAGTCGTACCTAAAAATAAATTAAATTATATTATGGGAAATCCTCCTTTTGTTGGTGCAAGACTAATGAGTAGTGAACAAAAAGTAGATGTAAATGAGATTTTTAAAAATGTAAAAAATGCAGGTAATATAGACTATGTTGGATGTTGGTATATCAAATCAGCTGAATATATGAAAGATACAAATATAAAAACAGCTTTGGTTTCTACTAATTCAATATGTCAAGGAGAACAACCAGCTATATTATGGAAGAAACTTATAGAAGATGGAATATATATTAATTTTGCATATAAAACATTTAGATGGGATAGTGAAGCAAGTATAAAAGCTCATGTTCACTGTATAATTGTTGGATTTAGTTATATCAATAACAAAGATAAATTTATATATAATAAAGAAAAAATAACTAAAGCTAAAAATATAAATGGATACTTAATTGATGCACCTAATATATTTATAGAAAGTAGAAATACACCGATTTCAAATGTGTCAAAAATGGATTTTGGAAGTATGCCAAATGATGGTGGATATTTAAGCGATTACGATAATGAAAAAAGAGAAATAATAATATCTAAATATCCATTAGCTGAAAAAATGTTTAAAAGGTTTATTGGAGCAACAGAATTTTTACATAATAAAACAAGATGGTGCTTGTGGTTAAAAGATACAGCACCTAACGAAATTAAAAAAGTATTGCCAGTATATGACGCTGTTCAAAGCGTGCAAAAAATGAGACTAGATAGCAATAGAGAAGCAACAAGAAAATTAGCAGAATCTCCTACTTTATTTGGCGAAATAAGACAACCAGATACTAATTATTTAGTTGTTCCGAGACATTCATCTGAAAATAGAAGATACATCCCAATAGGTTATATAGAAGCTGACATTATCTGTGGAGATTCAAATTTATTAATACCTTCGGCAAGCTTATTTGATTTTGGTGTATTAATGTCTAATGTTCATAATTCTTGGATTAGGGCTGTTTCAGGAAGAATAAAAAGTGATTATAGATATAGTGCAAGTGTAGTGTATAATACTTTTCCTTGGTGTCATCCAACAAAAGAACAAAAAGAAAAAGTAGAAAAAACAGCACAATCAATATTAAATGCAAGAGCGCTGTACGAAAATAGTTCACTAGCTGATTTATATGATAAAATAACTATGCCAAAAGAATTAAAAAAAGCACACCAAGAAAATGATAAGGCAGTTATGGAAGCATACGGATTCGATTGGAGAAAAATGTCAGAAGATGATTGTGTTGCTGAACTCATGAAAATGTATCAAGATTTAGTAGAAAATAAAAATAAAAATTTGTAATAACAATTTTTGCTTACGAAGTTGATCAATTAAAATCTGTTTGTACTTACAAACAGGAATCTTGCTTAAATAAAGAAGGAGTGTATAGAATTGAATTTTAATGATGATATGGAAATAATATTAGAATATGCTCATTATTGGAATTGGTGTCCAGACTTAATTGAATTTCAAAAAATATATAATTCTTTTCCTAATTCTTTTTCGGTTCTAACTCCATTTGCATATTCTTATTTAGAAGAATGTATTAGAAGTACTACATCAGATTATGGGATTGAAATACTTGATGAAAGTGGAAAAACTAAAAAAAGACAAGTCGGAAGAACTTTAATTAGTTTAGCTAAAAATGAAAATATATCAAATACAGAATATGTAAAATTACTTGATGAATTAAAGTTATATTTTAATGATTCTTCTTCATCAGATAGCGGAGATAATAGAAATAGTGTTAATCATGGGTATATGCATCCTATAAATTGGAGTAAAGAATCTTTTGAAAAATTAGTGCATGACATTGCAAGAATATCTTCATATGTAAAATTTTAATAATAAGAGGTAGAGTTCCAAATTGGGAATTCTACCTCTTTCTGTTGATATTACTGCATATGAGCAAAGATTCTCATCGTGAAAATTTTAATAATTTTATAAAAGTCCCCATTGGGAAATTATTAGTTTAACTGTTGATATTACTAACTTAGAAAAGAAATTCTCCCGAGGGGAATTTTAATTGTCATACATTGCATCATATTCTTCTTTTGTAACCTGTACCTTATCTGCCTTTCGGACATAAACAGTTTCAGTAATATACTTGTAGTTTGTCCAGGTAACATAATTC
>USJA01000106.1 GCA_900554875.1 uncultured Clostridium sp.
ATAATAAATAAAAAATAGCGGTTAAGAAATTAGCCGCTATTTTGTTATATCCTTTTTAATAATATATTATTATATATCTTAATGTTGAATACAAATTAAATATCTTACAAATAATAAATATTGATAAATTTAATATAATAAAATTATCTTAAAATCTTGTAAAAAGTTTTGATATAATATATAATTATGTTGTAAATAAATATACGGTAAAGAGGGGTTGAATCTAATGAAACATACGCTAAATTCAATATTTAAAAATGCAGAGCAAAATTATAATATTATATGTAAAACACATAAGTTACTTGAAAGTAGTTATGAATTAAAAATACCTATTCATTCCGCTGGTCAGTGGATACTAGATAATATGTATATTATAGAAGAACAATATGAAGAAATAAAAGAAGCAAGACGCTCTTTAAAATCTAAAAGACTTCCTGTAATTAAGACACATGATGGAGATAAATATATTTCTATTTTTTATCTTGCATATGAGCTTGTTGAACAAAACACTGGATATATCGATCAAAATTTAATTTTAAACTGTTTAAGGGAACATCAAAAATTGTCATATCTTACTTCAGAAGAACTTGATCTGTTTATTTTAATGTTAAAAATAGCTCTTTTAAAATTTATAGCTAGAATTTGTGTAAATATTTCAAATTCTCAAGCAAAAAAAATTGAAGTTGAAGAAATAATTACAAATGAAAATAACGATACAAAGTACAGTAAAGAAGTATTTTTAACTTTAAGGAGAAATATTAATTTAAAAGACTATATTATAAACGAAAATCATATAAAGACTGCAAACACGGCGTTTATAGAATATATGTCGTATAGGTTAAAGGAACTTGGAGCAAAAGGAGAAAAGTATTTTGATAGACTAAAAGATGAAGCAGAAAAAATAGGTTTTACCATTGAAGAGGCTATTATAAAGGAACATATGGAAATTGCAAAAACTACTGATTATATAGGTAGGGCAATTTTAGCATATAAGCAAATACAAGGAATTAATTTTAGGGAAATATTTGAAAAAGTAAATAAAATAGACGAGGCACTAAGATTTGATTACACAAATGAATTCAAAAAATGTGATTATAAGACAAAGACAAGGTACAGAACGTATATCATTAAACTTGCTAAAAAGTATAATTTATCTGAGGTATATGTTGCAAAAAAAGTTGTTGAATGTTCTAAAAAATATAAAAAACATGTTGGCTTTTTCCTTATAGGTGAATATAGATATTTACTTAAAAAAGAACTTAAAAAGCCATATTTTGGTGAAATAATATATAATAAATTTATAGAACCTACAAAAACCGTGTGGTATCTTCTTATCATCTTGCTATTAACTTCTGAGTTTACTATAATAATTGGATATAATCTATTTCATTTTAAAACTATTTTTTCAACAATAGTTGCATTTATATTGACATTTATTTTATCATTTGAATGTGCACAAAAATTAGTTAATTATTTCTTTAGAAAAGCACTAAGACCTGAAATATTACCAAGATTTGATTTTGCAAAAACTGTAGATGAAAATAATGTTACATATGTGGCTATGCCAACCATTATTTCTTCTATTGAAAAATTGGATCAAATGATTAAGAAAATGGAAGTAACATATCTTGCCAATCGTAGTGATAATATGTATTATATGTTAATTGGTGATTGTGTATCAAGTAATAAAGAAAAAATTGATATGGACAAAAAAATATTAGATTATGCAGAGCAAGAATTAGATAAACTTAATAAAAAATATAAATCATCTCATATATTATTTAACTTTTTGTACAGAAAACGTGTATTCTCAAAAGGTGAAAATTGTTATATGGGATGGGAGAGAAAAAGAGGAGCATTACTTGAATTTAATAAATTAGTACTAGGAAAATATACAGATGAAGAAATAGATAAAAGATTTTATGTTACATACAATGATATCGTAAATGCAAAATACGTAATTACAATTGATGAGGATACCAGTTTATCACTTAACACTGCAAAAGATTTGGTTTCAATTGTTGCTCATCCACTAAATAAACCAATACTTTCTAAAAATGGAAAAATTGTAAAAAAAGGATATGGCTTAATTCAACCTTCAGTTGGACTTGATATTGTAGATGCTAACAAATCAATATTTTCAAAAATATTTGGTGGATTTGGAGGCTTAGATATATATACAACTGCAGTATCTGATGTGTATCAAGACGTATTTGGAGAAGCAATATTTTGTGGTAAGGGAATATATAATATAGAATTATTTGACAAATTAGTGGCAAATGAGATACCAGAAAATTTGGTCCTTTCACATGATTTATTGGAAGGCTCAATCTTAAGAGCAGGTCTTGCTTCTGATATAGAAGTTCAAGATGGCTTCCCAAAAAATTATATTGCATATATGAAAAGGTCACATAGATGGTATCGAGGAGATATGCAAATTATAAGGTGGCTTATTAGTCCTAAGTCAAAACTTAATTTATTATCTAAGTGGAAAATATTTGATAATTTAAGAAGACCTCTTTTAGATGTAGTAGCACTTCTTGCAATTATATTTTCTTGTTTTGTATCTACGAAGGTATTTGCTGCAACATGTCTTTTAGTTTTCGTTGCTATTAATTTTGGAAATATTATATCAATATTTGATGTGCTTCTTTTTGGGAAAATTAGGCATTCTAAGGAGGTTCAATATATTCCAATAATTCATGGAATTGATGCTGATTTTTTAACAATGTGTTTTAATTTTGTAACAATTCCATATAAATCATATATCTGCTTAAATGCCTTTATGAAATCAATATATAGAATGGCTATATCTCATAAAAACTTACTTCAATGGACAACTGGAGAAATGTTAGATAAGACATCAAAAGATACGCTAAGGTATTATTATTTTAATATGTTACCTAATGTTATTACTGGACTTTTTATAACATTTATTCCTTTTTTACCTTCAAGCATTGGGCTAGATCTTTATTTTGATTTTAAAATATTTATTGGAATTGCAATGATAATTTCACCAATTTTTGCATATTTACTTGGCAAAGATCATTTGTTTGGAAGGAGGAAAAGATTAGATCAAAAAGGGAATCAAGATGTCTTAGAAATAGCAAAAAGAACATGGGGATTCTTTGATAGCATGATGAGTGAGGTAAACAATTTTCTTCCAACAGATAATTATCAAGAAGATAGGAGATATAAAATAGTAAATAGAACATCATCTACTAATATTGGATTTGCACTTCTTGCAATAGTTGATGCTTACGACCTTAAATTTATAAATGTGGATGAATGTGTAAAAAGACTAAAAAATGTATTTGATACTATTTTAAAACTTGAAAAATGGAATGGACATTTATATAATTGGTATAATATAAAAACATTGGAACCTTTAAGACCAAGATTTATATCTACAGTAGATAGTGGAAATTTTGTAGCAAGTTTATATGTTATAAAACAATTTTTAATTGAACTTTTAGGATTAAATAAATATGAAAGAGAAATAGAGGTAAAAAATGAAGAATTAATAAATGAAATGATAGAAACTATTGAAAAATTAATTGTAGATACTGACTTTACTGTACTATATGATACCTCTAGAAATCTATTTTCAATTGGATATGCACAAGAAAGTGGTAAACTTGTAGATAGTTATTACGATATGTTAATGTCAGAAAGTAGAACAACTAGCCTTATAGCTATAGCTTCAAGGCAGGTAACTTCAAAACATTGGTTCGCACTTGCAAGAAATTTGGTTAAAGTTGATGGATATAAAGGTCTTATTTCATGGAGCGGTACAGCTTTTGAATATTTTATGCCATATTTATTTGATAAATCATATGAACATACTTTAATAGACCAGTCATTATTTTTTACAATATATAGTCAAATAAAATATGCTAAGGAAAATAATGTTCCTTTTGGTATATCTGAATCTGCATATGCAGTTAAGGATGATATGTTAAATTATCAATATAAAGAATTTGGTATTCCTTGGCTTGGACTTAAAAGAGGACTTAACAATTATCTTGTAGTTGCTCCATATGCATCAATTCTTATGCTTGAGTATTCACCTCAAAAGGTATATAAAAATATAAA
>USJA01000107.1 GCA_900554875.1 uncultured Clostridium sp.
GTGCTCAAAGTATTTATTTTAAATAATTTGTGACATATGATTGACTAACCTACAATCTGTTATAATTTTTTGAGTAATATGTATTGAAAAAAAAAATCGTTTAATATATAATTGAATTGTAAATTAGAGGTGTGATAATGGAAAGAATAATAAGTAATATTTCTAAAGAATTAAATATAGATGAAAATAAAGTAAAGAATACTATAAAATTGATAGATGAAGGAAATACAATTCCCTTTATAGCAAGATATAGGAAAGAAGTGACAGGAAATTTAAGTGATGAAGTTTTAAGAAAGCTAAATGATAGATTAATATATTTGAGAAATTTAGAATCAAGAAAAGATGAGGTTATTCGTCTAATTGGAGAACAGGGAAAACTTACAGATGATTTAAAAGACAATATTTTAAAGGCTTCAATTTTAACAGAAGTAGAAGATTTGTATAGACCATATAAACAAAAAAAGAGAACGAGAGCTACAATTGCAAAAGAAAAAGGTCTTGAACCTCTTGCAAAAATTATTATTTCCCAATCTAAAAAATATGAAGATAAAGAAGAAATTGTATCTAAGTATATAGATAAAGAAAAAGGATTAGAAACAATAGAAGACTGTGTAAATGGTGCATTAGATATTATAGCTGAAGAAATTTCAGATAATGCAAAATATAGAAAAATAATAAGGAAAATAACATATAGGACTGGAAAATTGGTATCAAATGCATTAAATAGAGATGAATCTACAGTTTACGATATGTATTACAATTTTAGTGAGAAAATTAAAAAAATACCATCACATAGAATCCTTGCAATAACTAGAGGTGAAAAAGAAAAAATACTTAAGGTAAAGTTAGAACTTGATGAGGAAAGTGTTATTAAATATTTGCAAAAAGAGATAATAAAAAAAGAAAGCATTTTTAAAGATGATATTATTTTATGCATTGAGGATTCATATAAAAGACTTATAAAACCATCAATTGAAAGAGAAATCAGAAATGAACTTTTTGAGGAGGCTTCAGAAAAGGCGATTGAGGTTTTTGGTGTAAATGCTAAAAATTTACTTATGCAACCACCTATAAAAGATATGATAGTAATGGGATTTGATCCAGCATATAGGACTGGATGTAAAATTGCAATAATAGATGATACTGGTAAGTTGCTTGATTACACAACAATATATCCAACACAGCCCCAAAATGATATTGAGGGAGCAACAAAATCTATGGTTGACTTAATAGAAAAATATCAAGTAAACATTATTGCACTTGGAAATGGTACAGCTTCTCGTGAATCAGAAAAATTTATAGCTGATGTTATAAAAAAAATAGATAGAAAAATATATTATGCAATTGTAAGCGAAGCAGGAGCATCTGTATATTCTGCATCTGAGCTTGCAACAAAGGAGTATCCTGATATAAATGTATCAATAAGAGGTGCAATATCAATAGCAAGAAGATTACAAGATCCCTTAGCTGAGCTTGTAAAAATAGACCCAAAAAGCATTGGTGTGGGACAATATCAACATGATGTCAATCAAAAAAGGTTAGATGAATCTTTAACAGGAGTAGTTGAAAATGTTGTAAATAATGTTGGAGTTGATATAAATACTGCGACGCCATCTTTACTATCTTATGTGTCTGGAATAAATAAGCAAGTTGCAACAAACATTGTAAAATATAGAGAAGAGAATGGTAAGTTTCATTCAAGAGTTGAGTTCCTTAAGGTACCTAAGCTTGGTAAAACAGCATTTGTACAATGTGCAGGTTTCTTAAAAGTTCCAGAATCTGAAAACATTTTAGATAATACAATGGTTCACCCAGAGTCATATGAAAAAGCTCAAGAATTAATTAATAGTTTAGGATTTAATATTAGAAACTTAACTAGTAAGAATATGGAAGAAGTTATATCTAAGTTAGACAACGTAAATATTGATAATATATCTAAGACTTTAAATATAGGTAGTCTAACAATGCAGGATATTATTACAGAACTAAAAAAGCCTGGGCGTGATCCAAGAGATGAAATGCCTAAAATTGTTGTAAAAAGTGATGTTTTAAGTATTGATGACATAACTGAGGGAATGATACTTACAGGAACAGTTAGAAATGTAGTTGATTTTGGAGCATTTGTTGATATAGGTATAAAAAATGACGGCTTAGTTCATATATCTGAAATTAGTGATAAATATGTTAGAAATCCAATGGAAGAAGTAGCAGTGGGAGATATAGTAAAAGTTAAAGTTATTGGAATAGATAAATCTAAGGGAAAAGTTAGCCTTAGTATGAAAGGAGTGGATTAATAATGGAAACATTAAAAAATATAGCCCAGCAATTTATGGATCCTGAACTTTTAATAATAATTGGATGTATCATTGTTGCCCTTATATTACTTCGAGTTTTCAGTAATTTTTTATCAAGACATAGAATAGTTAAAATTGCTGTAATTGGTGTTGTTATACTTTCTTTAGTGCTTGGAATAATTTGGTTTGTAAATAATAGAAAGGATTTTTATTCGGATAATACAAGAACATTTGTAACAGGAGAAGTAAAAAATATCAGTAGTGCCGTAAGAAAAATTGAAGTAAAAGTTATAAGCTCAAATGTTAAGTATAAAAAAGCAAATTTGCTAAACGATAGACTTGTTGTAGTTGATGTTGATTTAAATTGTAAATTTGTTGATAAAAATGGAAAGGAAATTTCATTTGATGATATTGACTTTTATGACACTGTTCAAATATATGTTAAAGAGAATAATATAGATGATACTTCGAAAGAAAGTTTAAGTGGAGTAAAGGTTGTAAGAAAAAATCAATTTAATAAATAAAGTATATTTTACAGGAGTTGAAAAATAATAATTAAAAGATGATAAGAGGAGTTGGTTTATATATGAATAGAAAAATAAGAGTTGCCCAATACGGATGTGGAAAAATGTCAGCATATACTATGAAGTATGTATATGAAAAAGAAGCCGAAATTGTAGCTGCTTTTGATGTGGACAAAAATAAGATTGGAAAAGATATCTCGCTTTTAATAGGAAGTGAAAACAAGGGTATTACTATTTCAGACGCTAAAGATGCTGAAAAGATTTTAAGTAATGAAAGACCAGATATTTGTATTATAACAACTATGAGTTTAATGAATGATTTGTATGATATTTTTAAATTATGTGCAAAACTTGGTATAAATGCTATATCAACTTGCGAGGAAGCCTTTTATCCAATTAATTCTACTCCTGTTATGACAAGGGAATTGGATGACTTAGCAAAAAGAACAGGATGTACTCTATGTGGAAGTGGATATCAGGACGTATTTTGGGGAAATTTAATTACAACTATTGCAGGTGCTACACATAAAGTAACAAAAATTAAGGGGAGTTCAAGTTATAATGTAGAGGATTATGGTATTGCTCTTGCGAGGGCACACGGGGCAGGACTTAGCTTAAGTGATTTTGATGCAAAGATTGCATCCGTTGATAGAATAAGTGATAGTAAAAGAGATGAGTTAATTGAAAATGGAGAATATATGCCATCATATATGTGGAATGTTAATGGATGGCTTGCGTCTCGTTTAGGCTTAAACGTTGTATCACAAACTCAGGTAACGATTCCTAAGACTTATAGATCAGATTTACATTCAACTACGCTTGAAATGGATATCCCAGCTGGAAATGCCACAGGAATGTCAGCTGTTGTTACTACTAAAACAAGAGAGGGAATAGATATAGAAACAGAGTGTATTGGAAAAGTATATGGACCTGACGAATATGATAAAAATGAGTGGGTAATATGTGGGGAACCTGATACAACAGTTCAAATTCCTAAGCCAGATACTGTAAGGCTTACATGTTCAACAATTGTTAATCGTATACCAGATGTAATTAATGCAGAGCCTGGATTTACAACAACAGATAAAATGCCTATTTTAGAATATAGAAGCAAGGCGTTAGACGAATATGTAAAATAAAATTAAAAAATGAGAACAAATTTATGTAATTATTTACTATGTATTATATTTATGATATAATACATAGTAT
>USJA01000108.1 GCA_900554875.1 uncultured Clostridium sp.
CCTAAATGAATATAATTCTGCAAGAAAAACAGGACTTCAAGCAATTACATTAAAAGAAGAAGATGAATTAATTGCAGTAAGATTAACAGATGGAGAAGATAATGTTGTATTAGTAACTAAAAAAGGTATGAGTATAACGTTTTACGAAAAAGATGTAAGACCAATTGGAAGGATAGCTCAAGGAGTTATTGGAATTAGACTAGATAGTGATGATGTTGTAATTGGAATGGAATCTATAATTACAGGAAGCAAAGCAACTCTTTTAGCAATTACAGAAAATGGTTTTGGAAAAAGAACAGAATTAGATGAATATAGAGTTCAAATTAGAGGCGGAAAAGGAGTAATTACTTATAAAATAACTCCAAAAACTGGAGATATTGTAGGAGTAAGAATTGCAAATGACGAAGATGATGCAATGCTAATTACTGAAAAAGGAACAATTATTAGAATTCATGTTAAAGACATAAGTATTTTAGGAAGAGCAACACAAGGGGTAACATTAATGAGAACTAGTGATGGAGGAAAAGTAGTAAGCATTGAAACTTTAACACCTGAAATTAATGACAGTGAAGAATAAATAAAAATAAATAAAAAATTCTCATATTTTATATGAGAATTTTTTTAACGATTAATTTTAAATCTAATATCATCTTTTATAAAATATAAATAAGAGTAAACCTTATGATTGAAAGTTTGTGGTTTTGATAAATATTCTGTATTAGGATATAAGTATAATAGTCTACCACCGTCTAAATAATCTAATCTATACTCGTCAATTTTCATATTTCTAAAAAATACTTCTAATATATGTGTGTCTTGACTGGTATCATATTGTTCATAGGAATACGGTGTAGGTAAATAAGTATTATTACAATTTTCATCTAAAATTTTAAATGTAAAATCTGGTATATATTTGTGGAAATAAATATTATCATAGTATTCCCATTCATTTTTATTTGATAATATTTTTGCAAATTTTTCATGAACAGACAAATTAATTCCAAATCTTTTTCTCCATAATTGTTCTATTTCATTATCAGTAGCACATTTATTTATTGGTGTATTTGAATCGTTTCTTCTAATGTACACGTTTGATGAATGAACAATAATTTCTAACTTTTTACCATTATTTTGAGATATGTTTTCAACATAATCATCTATAAGGTAATAGGGAACACTATCAGTTGATTTAATAATGATAACATCAATACAGCAATTATTTATATTTATTGTTTCCAACTTTATAATTGGAATATTATCTCCTGCAAATTTAATCTTAGTACTATGCAATAAGTTATTTAAACGATTTTGATTATATCTATTAGAATCGTTTTTTACATCAACTACTGAAAAATCATTACTTTCATCTACACCTATTATTATAAAAGAGTCTTCATCTGTTTCATTATTGGCCATATTTAATATATCATGTAATAATAGTGCTTTGCTTGTATACCATTTCTCTTTGAAGTCCCAAGTTTTACCTTCTTTTTTTAATTTTATTAATTCAATTATCTTTTCAGATAAATTCATTATTTAAATATCTCCTTTAATAGCATCCATTTATCATTTTCCATGTCTTCTGTATACTCTGTATTGCAAAAGTATAATTGCTCATTCTTATCGTAATCTCTAACAAATCCCCAATTGACATTATATCTCTTAGAATATTCTTTAAGTGCTTCAAATTTATTTTCTACTTTAATATCTATATTTTTAGATTTACCATCAGCATTTTCTCCACCTTTAGTTTCAATAATCCATATCTTATTATTTTTATCACATACAATAAAATCAGGATAGAAGTGCCATTTATGATTAACTGCATCAACATATACTATTGAAAAATAATCACTTGATGATTCACCATTTTTATAGAACCATTTGATATTATCATTATTTTCACAGAAGAATTCAAACATTCTCTCACTTTTAGATTTTATTGTACTATTAGGGTAATTGATATATGCTGATTTTTCATATATAGTAGTATCTTTCATTTTAGGGTCATATTTTATATAATCCATTTGAGGTAAGTGCCAATCAATTTCTTTAAGTTCTTCAAATTTCATTTTCATTTGTCTTGCTTTTTGTGATACTGCTTCACTAAAATCTGATTTTAATAAATCAACATTATTAATAACGAAAGCATAAAATTCAGTTAATGTTAAATCTACAAACTTTTTAGTAAATAACTTTTGTTTCCAAAACATTCTTTCGAGCATTAATCTTGTTCTATCATAACGCATTCCAATTTTAGATGCTATTTCATTTATAGCATGTCTTAACTCAAAACCATTTTTATTTGTAGTAACAATAGATTCAACTTTAATCCTGTTAGCATTTTCTAATTCATCTGAATTAATTCTAACAATCTTATCTTGTACTATATAATTTTCAATAGTATCTTTAAAAATATAGCCATTTGCTTCTAATGTAGTCTTATTATCTTTCTTTTTAGAAGTTAATTTATATTTCTCTATATAAAAATTATGTAATATATTAAAAGTTTCTCTTTCATCAAATCCATCAAAGTTATTATCAAAAGATAGTTTCTTTAATGTGAAGTTTTTATACTCATTTTTTAAGAATATAACCTTTGTATCATAAGCATTATTACCTAATTCTTGTTTAACTGATTCTTCATACTTTTCATCAAAAGTATAAAGGTAACAATTATCAAGTAAAACATTATCATAGTGATGTCCTTGTGGCATTCTTCTAATTCTTCCAATAGTTTGAGTTTCAAAATCTTCACTCATATTATCACGAAGTTTAACAAGTATTTTAGCACGAGGGCAATCCCAACCAGTTGATATTGCTTGTTTCATTATAAGTACTGCTTGTAGTGATTCATTATCTTCAATATTATCTATATTTTCTTTTCTATCAGAAAGCCAAATTGCAAGATTTTGCTTAGGATAATCATAGCCTTTTTCTTCTAGGGTAGTTTCAATCATTTTTATTAAATCATCTGATTTGCTTGGTACTTGAATAATAATCAAAGGATTAACTTGTACACCTAGTTTCATATATTCTTGTTTTATTGCTTTTCTTTTTTCTATTGCTAAGTCTAGTAAATATTCATGTTCATTTGATAGAGTAGAGGCATTTGAAACATTTTCATTTATATATAACGCTCTTGTAATTAAACCAGAGTTAATAACATCTAATTCATCTATTTCAATATATTCTGCTTCTTTGTTAGTTTTAGGCGTAGCACTAACTCTAACAATGTAATCTGGATTCATGTATTCAATAATACTTTCTGCTTTTACTGTTTTATTTAGATGTTCTTCATCAACTATAACAATAAAATTATAACCTGAGTTGTGAGCCTCGTGTATTCTTTCATATAGATTTTTTCTTTCTGCTTCTTTTAGGGCATTATTACCTTTTTTAGTGATAGTTTCCCAATTGATAAATGCAGTTGATTTTTCTTCAAATCCCTGTAATAAAACATCTTGTATAGTTTGTGTTTTATGATGAGGCAAGAATTTTAACATTTTCTTTCTACTTTGTTCTTCTAAATCTCCTTTACCTGGAGTTAGCCAAACAAATAAAGTGTTTTTATTTTCTTTAAAATATTCTTCAATATAAGAAAGTAATATTATAGTTTTACCTGATCCAGTAGGTGCTTGTACTAATACTTCTTTTTTAATTCCAACACTAGTTGCATCTAATAATTTATTAACTGTATTTATTTGAAATTTTTTTAAACTAATTCCTTGCATTACATTACCTCCATAATTTCATCTTCAAAATAATATTCTGGTATAATATTCACTTTTTTTATAGCTGGAAACTGAAATTTCCATGCTTGATATATTCAAAGGTTGCGCTTTCAAAAATAAAAGTAAAATAATAGCTTGCTTTACGTAGTCAGCTGCAATATTATTAAAATATTACTGTAGATGAAAATAATCTGACAGGAGGTAGCAACTTGATTAGACAGGAAATATTAATGCTATTTATACAAGGGGCTAAAAAAATATTAAAAAA
>USJA01000109.1 GCA_900554875.1 uncultured Clostridium sp.
CTAATGGAGTAGAAAATATAGATAAAAAAGATACACTTGCTGTTTTAGAATAAAAATAACACTATTAATAATAAAAATTACTACTATAAAAAACTTCTTAAATAAATAGAATCCAATTATTGAAAAGTAATAATTAGGATTCTTTTTTTACTTGACATATACCCTATAGGGGTATATAATGTATTTGAGGTGAAAAAATGAGTTGTGAAAAATGTGAAGAAAAAAGATTAACTCATAGGAGTAAGGATGATAAAAAGTATATAAAATCTAGGCTTAATATAATTGAGGGACAAGTAAGAGGAATAAATCAAATGATAGAAGATGACAGATATTGTGGTGATGTTTTAATCCAGATTGCTGCAGTAAGTAAGTCTCTTCAAAGCTTGGGAAATAAAATTTTAGAAAAACATTTAAAAACTTGTGTAGCAGATGATATTAAAAATGGAAATATAGACATAATAGATGATGTAATGCTTTTAATCAAAAAACTTAAATAAAGAGGTGAAGTGTTATGGAGAAACTTAAGTTTGACATTAGTGGAATGACATGTAGTAGTTGTGCGTCACATGTAAATAGAGCAGTAAGCAAGTTAAAAGGTGTAAAAAATGTAAATGTTAATCTTCTTTTAAATAATATGGAAGTGGAATTTGATAATAAAATTTTAAAATATGATGATATTATTCAGGCCGTAGAAAAAGCAGGATACGGTGCAAGTTTAGAAAGCAATAAAAAAGAAAGTAATAAGGATACTGAAAATAAAAATGAAAAAAATAATTTAAAACTTCTTAAGAAAAAACTTATAGTATCAATATGCTTTTTAATTCCGTTAATGTATATTGCTATGCATCACATGTTACCAACCCCAAATTTTATATCTAATATATTTGATGGAGATAATAATATATTTACAGCAGTATTTACACAATTCTTGCTACTTATTCCAATTGTGTATATAAATAGAGCATATTTTTCTAGTGGTTTTAAAAAATTATTTATGAAAAGTCCAAATATGGATTCCTTAATTGCAATAGGAAGTACAGCAAGTATTGTTTATGGCCTTATTTCGATGTATGTTATAGGGTATGGACTTAGTACACAAAATCATGAACTAGTCCATAGATATTCTATGAATATTTATTTTGAATCAGCAGGGACAATTCTTACTTTAATTACACTTGGAAAATATTTAGAAGAAAAACAAAAAGGAAAAACAGGGGATGCTATCAAAAAGTTAATTAATTTAGTCCCCAAAAAAGTAACAGTTATACGTAATAATAATCAAATTGTTATAGATACTAAAGATGTCCTAAAGGATGATATTTTAGTAATAAAACCAGGAGAAAATATAGCTGTTGATGGTATTGTGGTTTATGGAACTACTACAGTAGATGAGTCAAGTATAACAGGTGAGAGTATACCTGTCCAGAAAGTAATAGGAGATGTAGTTACATCAGGAACAACGAATTTGCATGGAATGATTAGAATACAAGCAACTAAGGTAGGAGAGGATACAACTGTTTCCAATATTATAAAATTGGTAAAAGAAGCAAGTAGTACAAATGCACCAATATCAAGACTTGCAGATAGGGTAAGTTTAGTTTTTGTTCCTATTGTAATTGGAATTTCAATTATCTCATGTATAGTATGGCTAATTAGTGGACAGAGTTTAGAGTTTGCATTAAATATAGCTATTTCTGTTCTAGTTATAGCATGTCCATGTGCATTAGGGCTTGCCACTCCTGTAGCTATAATGGTTGGAACAGGAGCTGGTGCAAAACATGGTATTTTGATAAAATCTGCTGAGAGTTTAGAAACACTTCATTTAGTAGATACAGTTGTTTTAGATAAAACAGGAACTATAACTTATGGAAAACCAGTAGTTACTGATGTTATTTCATTTACTAATAACGATGATTTACTTAAAATTGCAGGAAGCTTAGAAAAAAATTCTGAACATCCATTATCTACGGCAATATTAAAAAAAATAGAAGAAGAAAAAATTGATACATTAGATGTAAGTGATTTTAAGGCAATACCAGGAAAGGGTATATGTGGTAAAATATTAAAAAAAGAATATATATGTGGAAATTTAAAGTTTTTAACTGAGAATAACATTAATGTAAATAATGAAATATCATTAGTAGTAGATAATTTACAAGATAATGCTAAAACTGTTCTTTATGTTGCAGATAAGAGTAGCATAATAGGTATAATAGCTGTAAAGGATGTTGTAAAACCAAGCAGTTACTTAATGATTAAAAATTTAAACCGAATGGGAATAGATTCAGTAATGATTACAGGTGATAATAAATATGTTGCAAATTCTATAGCAAGAGAAGTTGGAATTAAAAATGTTGTATCTGAGGTCCTACCTGATGATAAGGAAAAAGAGGTAAGAAAATTGCAAGCTGATGGAAAAAAAGTTGCCTTTGTTGGTGATGGAATAAATGATAGTCCGGCACTTGCAAAAGCAGATGTAGGAATTGCAATTGGAAATGGGACAGATATAGCAATAGAATCAGCTGATGTAGTATTGATGAAAAATGATTTAATGGAAGTAATTACAAGTATAAAGCTTAGTAAAAAAGTTATATCTAATATTAAAATGAATTTATTCTGGGCCTTCTTCTATAACTCCGTTGGGATATGTATAGCATCAGGAATTTTGTATCCAAAGTTTGGAATTACATTGAGCCCAATGGTAGGAGCTCTTGCTATGAGTTTAAGTTCAGTATGTGTTGTTACAAATGCCCTTAGAATAAATAAATTTAAGGTAAAATATGAGGAGGAAAGAAAAATGGAAAAGAAAATATATGAAAAAAATGTATATATAGAAGGAATGAGTTGCAATCATTGTAAAATGAGTGTTGAAAAAGCTTTAAAAAGTATAGATGGAGTGGAAAATGTCGATGTTAATTTAGGGGATAAAAAGGCAAGTATAACATCAACAAAAAGTATAAATAATGATGAAATAAAAAAGGTAATTGAAGATATAGGATTTGAAGTAAAAGATATAATTTAGTTAATGTACTTAAGGAGGGGAAAAATGTTAAATAGATTTTCAAGAACAGAACTTTTAATTGGAAAAGATTCTCTAGAAAAATTAAAAAATGCAAAGGTTGCAATATTTGGAATTGGTGGAGTTGGTTCATATGTTTTAGAGGGATTAGTTAGAGCTGGAGTAGGAAATTTTGTTTTGGTTGATAAAGATGATGTTGACATTACAAATATAAATAGGCAGATAATTGCCACAACTTCAACAATTGGTAAACCTAAGGTTGAGGTCGCTAAAAGTAGGGCTTTAGATATTAATCCAGATATAAATATACAAATATATAAAGAATTCTTTACACCTGAAACAAAAGGAATAGTTGATGAAAGCTTAACATATATCGTAGATGCAGTAGATAATGTTACAGCAAAAATTGAACTTGCTGTTCGTGCAGATAAGCTAAATATTCCAATTATCTCAAGTATGGGAACAGGCAATAAACTTGACAATACAAGATTTGAAATAACTGATATATCTAAAACTAGTGTATGTCCACTTGCAAAGGTAATTAGAAAAGAGTTAAGAAAAAGAAATATAAAGAAACTAAAGGTTGTATACTCTAAGGAAGAACCTATTAAAGTAAAAAATATAGATACAAAAACAGGTAAGAATACTCCAGGAAGCGTTTCTTTTGTTCCTTCAGTAGCAGGACTTACTATTGCTGGAGAAATTGTTAAAGATATTTTAAAAATGTAATAAATGGGATAAAAGTTGCAAATAAAAAAAGCCAGTAGTATGTCATATTATATACTACTGGCTAAAAATAGTGAAAATAATAATAACTCTAATAAAAAATCTAATAAAACTATTATTCAAGAAGGAATTATGGTAATGTAGAATATAGAAAAAATAAAATGAAAAATCCAGAATATATT
>USJA01000110.1 GCA_900554875.1 uncultured Clostridium sp.
GAAAATATTCAATTTATTGTATATAAAATATAGGTTAGATCTTGTTTTTATTGTATGTGTTTCTTTATGTTAACATGCTTTAAAAATGTAGTTTTTTATTAAAAAGGGTTTAAAAATTAAAAATCATATGATATAATCTCTTCAGGTGATAATATGAATTATAAAGTTATTGAAAACATTAATCCTAATATATTTAGAGGGTATGATATTAGGGCAATTTATGGAAAGGACTTAGATGAAAATATTGCATATACAATTGGACTTGCATATGCAAAATATATAAAGAATAAGGGATATTCTAGATGTATTATTGGAAGAGATAATAGGGGTTCATCACTTCCATTATCTGAGGCTTTAATCCAGGGAATTATAGAAGGCGATAATATAGAGGTTGTTGATATTGGTTTAGTTACGACGCCAATGTATTATTATGGACAGATATTTTTAAATGATGGCAGAAATATAATGCCTGGAATTATGATTACTGCAAGTCACAATCCAAAAGAGTATAACGGTATGAAGATGACTGTAAATGACTTTGGAAATGCTTGTGGAGAAATGATACAGGAGTTTAGAAGATTTGTTGAAGAAAACTCTAAAAAAGAAGTAGATAATAAAAGGGATGTTCTAGGACATGTTGTAAAAGAAGATGTAAGAGAAGGATATCTTAATTTAGTAAAAAAATCTATTGAACTAGGAGATAAAAAAATAAAAGTAGTTGTTGATACTGCTAATGGGACAGCATCAATTATTGCACAAGAAATGTTTGATATGTTTAAAGATAAAATAGAAATGATTCCTCTATACATGGAATCTGACCCTGAATTTCCAAATCATCATCCTGATCCAAGTGTTGAATCTAATAATGAAGATTTGAAAAAAGCCGTTTTATCAAACGGAGCTGATCTTGGAATTGGTATTGATGGTGACGGCGATAGAGTAGGAATTATTGATGAAAATGGAAAAATGATATTTGCAGACTATTATGCAATAATTATTTGGCGTTATTTAATGGATAAGGTAACAAATAAAAAAGCTTTGTTTGATGTTAAGTGTACAAAATCTCTTGCTGATGAAATTGAAAAATTAGGTGGAACACCAGTATGTTATAGAACTGGTAATTCATACATGAAAGCAAAAATGAGAGATGATGATTTCATGTTTGGAAATGAGTTATCAGGTCACATTTGGTTCAGAGATAAATGGCCAAACATTGACGATGGACTTTATGCGGGCTTAAGATTGATTGAAATAATGTCTAAGACTGGTAAGTCTATAACTGAAATGTTAGAAGGAATAAATAAGTATTACTCTACACCTGAAATTAAATTTGATGCAAGTGATGACGTTAAATTTAAGATTATAGAGAAAGTTAAAGAGTATTGTATTAATAAAGGATACAAAATAAATGATATAGATGGTGTTAGAGCTGAATTTGATAATGGATGGGCTTTAGTTAGAGCGTCAAATACAGGACCTAATATTACAGCAAGATTTGAAGGTAAGACAGAAGAGGATATGGAAAAAATAAAAGATGAATTTATTGAATTAATAAAATAAATGCTGTAAAATGATTTTTTCAGTAAAATATTATGGAATTTATGCAAACTTGGATAAAATGGTAACAATGCCATGGTGAAAAAAATATTACTTCATGGCATTGTTCCATAATCCAGTTCAATATTTGATGAGTATTTATGTGATAATATGGATGAGAGGGTAAAGTTACTTAAATAGTATGAAAATAGATGGGTTCCTTTACATTTTTTAATAATAGGAAGATTTATTCCTAGAAAATATTGATGAAGTCTGTAAAAATATTATAAAAAATTAAAAATAAACCACCTGACATGCCTACTATAATATAAAATGTTCCTTATTCATATAAAAATATAAATTAATTTTTATGCCCAGAAAAAATGAGTGAATATTGTAACAAATATGATTTAGGAATAGTTTTAGATATTGCTCACATGTGTGTTACATGTGAAAATTTAGATATGAATATAACTGATTATATTTCTAAATTTTTTTAGATAAAATAATTGAAATATATAATATACAAAAGAAACAAATAGATAAATTAAAACCAATATATAATAAATTCTTAAATTAAAATAAAACAAAAGGAGTGTAACAATGAATTTTATAAATAAATGCAAAGAAATATACCAATATAGACATATGTTAAAAACATTGGTAAAACAAGATATAAATGGAAGATATAAAGGATCCTTTTTAGGGTTCTTGTGGACATTGCTTAATCCATTACTTATGCTTTTTGTATATTCTTTAGTATTCCAATTTGTATTTAGAACAGGAATAGAACATTATTCTATTTATTTATTTATATGTTTAATGCCATGGAATGCATTTGCAAATACAATTGCAATTGGAACAACGTGCGTATCTAATAATGCAAGTATATTAAAAAAAGTATATTTTCCAAGAGAAATTTTACCACTGGCTGTTGTTATAAGTAATACAATACAATATTTCTTTAGTGCGGTTATAATCTTTATAGCATTATTTGTATCTGGTGTGGGAGTTTCATGGTGTGCATTATTTTTACCGTTAATTGTGTTAATACAGGCAATATTTAGCTTAGGTGTTGTAATGCTACTTTCTGCAGCAAATGTTTATGTAAGAGATGTACAATATATTATGAATCCAATAATGATGATATGGATGTACGCATGTCCAATATTATATAGTATTTCAATGGTTCCAGAGAGATTTTTGAAAATATATAAACTAAATCCTATGACACTTATTATGATGGAATATCAAAATATTTTATATAATAAAACATTGCCAAATTTTAGAAATTTAGGAATTGTTTTTTTAGGTTCTTTAGTTTTACTTGTAATAGGGTATTTAGTGTTTAATAAGTTACAAAGGCGTTTTGCAGAGGAGGTCTAATAGTGGCAAAAAAAAGTAAAAAAGACGATATAGCAATATCTGTAAAAAATGTTACAAAAGAATTTACAGTTTATGAAGATAAAGCATATTTTTTAAAAGAAAGGCTTGCTAATTTAAAAAGAAATAAAAAAACCAAACATGTTGTGTTAAAAGATATTTCCTGCGATATAAAAAAAGGCGAATCAGTTGCTTTGATAGGAGTAAATGGTTCAGGAAAATCAACTTTACTTAAACTTATGAATAAAATTATTTATCCAGAAAAGGGAACTATTACTATGAATGGAAAAGTATCAAGTATGATCGAACTTGGAGCAGGGTTTAATACTGATTTTACAGGTAGAGAAAATATATATTTTAATGCATCTATGTATGGGCTTGGAAAAAAAGATGTTGATCCAATTATAGATAAAATTATTGATTTTTCTGAACTTGGTGATTTTATAGATGTACCAGTTAGAACCTATTCATCTGGTATGTATATGAGACTTGCATTTTCAATTGCAGTAAATGTACAAGCAGAAATTTTACTTATTGATGAAATTCTTGCTGTTGGTGATGCACATTTCCAAGATAAATGCTTAAAGAAGATGAAAGAACTTAAAGCACAAGGTAAGACTATGGTTTTTGTTTCTCACAATATGACTCAAGTAAAAAGTTTTTGCGATAGATCTATTTGGCTATATGAAGGAAAAATCAGAATGGATGATACAACAGAAAACGTTGCAAGAGAATATTTAAAAGATCAAGGAATTGAAAGTTAAAAAGGATGAACATATGGAAAATATAGTAGTTAATTGCATAAATTGCAATGAAAAATTCTTTCAGAAGTATACTAACTTTTTTAAAAAGTTTAATGTTATAAAGGTTGATGACTTAATTAAAAAATATAACGAAGAAAATGTAATAGAAAATGGTAATAAATTAAAAGATGAATATATAAAGTTTAAAATTTTATACGAAAATGGTGGGCTACTTATTGATGGAAAGAT
>USJA01000111.1 GCA_900554875.1 uncultured Clostridium sp.
ACATTTATAATATTAACTTTTTTTAATATAGTTTCGGCGTCAAGTTTTGATATTTCTATATCACCTGATAAGGTAACTTCTAAAAAAGGTGAAACAGTTGCTGTTGATTTATCATTAAAAGATATTGAAATGGGTTCTAATGGTATAAATGTAATTGAGGGATTTATTGATTATGATAAAAATGCAATTGATGATATTAGTATAAAAGATTGCGATTGGAATTTTACATATAATTCAGATGAGAAAAGTGACTTATATGGAAAATTTATATTAGTAAACCAAACTAAAAATGTAAAAGACGATGAAAAGGTTTTGACTTTAAATATAAAGTTAAAAGATAAAACCAAACTTAAAAGTACAAAAGTTATATTAAAGGATATAACTTCAAATGACGATAAAAATTTGGTAAACATAGGAAATAGAGAAGTTGAAATTAAATTTGATGAAGAAAATTTAGTTGACAATAAGTTAGATAATGATAATAATATAAATGATGAGAGTAAAGTGGTAAATACTGGTGATACAATGTTTTTTATACCTATTTTTGTTATAGTTTCAATTGTAGTTTTGAATCTATTTGTTAGTAGAAAAAAAGTAGAGGTGAGTAAGCATTGAAAAAGGAAAGTATAAAGAAAAATAAAAAAAGTCTTTTATTAGTTTTACCAATTCTTTTGGTTATATTTAGCATTGGTTTATTTGCTATAACTAAAAATGGTGTAGAAGATAGTAAGAAAAATTCTAATTTATCAGAAAAATTGGCTACTGGATATATGGCAGATCAAATAGAAACATTAAAAAATGAAGATGATGAAAATTTAATTTCTGATAGATATTTAGTTACTGAAAATTATATAAAAAGGATAAAAGAAAATACGGAAATAAAAGAATTTAAGGAAGCATTTCAAAGGAATATAAAGGTATATGAAGATGATGTAGCAAATGAAGAGAAAAATGAAGGAATAATAACAACTGGAATGATTGCTAAGGATGGAGAAAATACATATACTTTAATTGTTGATGGTGATGTAAGTAATGATGGTAATGTAAACCAACTTGATATAACTAGAATAATCAGAAATGAATTAGATGGTCAAGGAAGTATAGAGGCTTCTGAATTTGGAGTTGAAAAAGTCACTGAAAAAATTGTATATGGAAATTATGAACTACCAAAAGTACCTGTTGTTGCAAGCCCAGAAATAAATATAATAAGTGGAGAAATTGGTAAGAATGATTGGTATACAAGTGATGTAACAATCAAAATACTACCAAGAGATGATAAAGCAACAAAGACAGTATATAAGATAAAGGGGACAAAAACACAGGAAGAAACAATCGTAAATTTGAATGATGAAATTACATTAAGTACTGATGGTGTTTATAAAATAATTGCTTATACTTATGGAGAAGAAGGAAACAAATCCAAAATTTCAAGTCAAATTATAAAAGTTAATAAAACAGGAATTGAGGCAACAATAACATATTCAACAAAAGAGGAAACAACAGAACCTGTAATTGCAACGATTACATTTAATAAAGATGGAATTACAATTTTAAATAATGATGGAAAGAACACTTATGAATTTACGGATAATGGAGAATTTACATTTGAATATGTAGATGAAGCCGGTAGAACAGGAAGCATAACGGCAAAAGTTGACTGGATAAAGAAAAAGGAAGTCGTAGGTAATGACGGAGAGTGGAAATACTTTGTAAGAAATGACAATACAATACAATTAACTCAATACTTAGGAAGCAAAACTGAATTAGTAGTTCCCGCTAATTATGATGGATATATTGTTTATGCTATAGGAAAACAGGGGTTAAGCGCTAACACACCTTCTAGTGAAAGACTTAATATTTTTGGGACTTCTAGCAACTCTAGTGTAACAAAATTAACATTTGAAGAGGGAATAAAAGAAATAAAAATAGGAGCATTTAATAAATGTAGTGGATTAAAGGGAGATTTGGTTATTCCTGAAGGAGTTACTTTAATTGATATGACAGCGTTTAACCTATGTACAGGACTTGATGGTACATTAACATTACCATCTACTTTAAAAACTATTGGTAAAGCAGCATTTCAGGGCTGTAGTAAATTTAATGGAAATTTAAAAATACCTAATGGGGTTGATTTTATAGATGATTATGCGTTCAATCAATGTTTAGGATTTAGTGGAGATTTAGTAATACCTAATGGCGTTGAGAGTATTGGTAGCTATGCTTTTTCTATGTGTACAGGACTAAATGGAAATTTAACGCTATCTTCTAGTTTAAAAAATATTAAAAATGCAGCATTTTCTAAATGTAGTGGCTTTATAGGAGATTTAGTAATACCTAATAGCGTTGAGAATATAGGTAGCTATGCTTTTTCTACGTGTACAGGACTAAATGGAAATTTAACGCTATCATCTAGTTTAAAAAATATTGAAGATGGAGCATTTAATAAATGTAGTGGTTTTATAGGAGATTTAGTAATACCAGATAGTGTTGAAAATATAGGCAGAGGTGTATTTCAATACTGTAGTGGATTTGATGGAGAGTTAAAATTATCTTCTAATTTAAAAAATATTGATGCGGGAGCTTTCTCAAAATGCACTAATTTGAAAGGAACATTAGAGTTTTATGACGGGTTGACAAATATTGGAGAGCAGGCATTTAGAAGTTGTGGAAATCTAACAGGAGATTTAATTATTCCAGATACAGTTACAAGTATGGGTTCTGCAGCATTTTATGAGTGTGGAAAATTAGACGGTTCTATAAAGATCTCTAGTAATTTACAGACAATTCCTTCATATGCTTTTTATAATTGTAGTAATTTAAAAGGAGGACTAGATATACCTAATTCTGTAAAAGAAATAGGACCATTTGCTTTTAATTACTGTAAAAATTTAGATGGAAAAATAACTTTATCAAACTCTTTAAAATATATTGGAAAGGCAGCATTTCAAATGTGTGAAAAATTAAAGGGGGAGATAAACTTACCTGAAGGCTTGGAATATATTGGAAATTTTGCATTTAGTAAGTGTAAAAATTTTGAAAATATCAGTATAATTATCCCATCTACATTGTCTAAAATTGGAGAAGATTATTCTTTAGATGGAGAGAATATTGGAATTGGAAGTCACGTATTCTATAATTTTGGTGCAACAAATGAGTGCTTTGAAAAATTTGAAGTTGCAGAAGGTAATGAAAATTTTGTTGCAGTAGATGGTGTTTTATACACTAAAGATAAAAAGAGACTTGTATGTTATCCAAGAAATAAAAAAGATGTTCAATACGAAATAATTGAAGGTACAGAGTTACTTGACCAACTATCTATTGCAAGTAATATGCAATTTAAAACTTTGATTATCCCTGATAGTTTGGTAATTGCAAGGAAAGATTATCCTGATTTTACAACAACTAATGAACATCCTTTGATCTATTCTTTATACGATTATAACGCAGTCGAAGATATTATAGCTAAGGACACTAATCCTAACTATAAATCTAACGATGGAGTGCTATATACAAAAGATATGAAACAATTAGTATATATTTCATCAGGAAGAACAAAAGAGGTAATTATTCCTGATGGTGTTGAAACGATCAATGAGCAGGCTATATATTCAAGTCAAGTTGGAAGAAGAGTTAATAAACTATACATTCCAGCAACTGTTACAAATATTTCAGATACTGCTATAAAGGAAGTAAATAATGGATTCATTAAAAAAATTGAAATATCAAGCGATAATCCAGTATTTACCCTAGATGCTAGTGGAAAACTTATAAAGAAACAATAAAATAATAAAATAATAAAATAATAAGGTAAGGACTAGAGATAATATCAAAAGTTCTTACTTTTTCTTTTTATATAA
>USJA01000112.1 GCA_900554875.1 uncultured Clostridium sp.
ATACATTTTTATTATATACTAAATTATTTATCTAAATTACTTTTTTCTTCTAATTAAAACAATAGGTGTAAGTGTTTTTTCCTGGCCTGCTGGATTATCTTTTATCATTTTTGCAAGTTCTTCATCGTTATATTTTATAACATCTGATTTACCTAAAATTTCAGCATTAAAATCATTTGCATCTACTATCATTGCTTTAATTCCCAATTTTTCATATATTTCATTACAAACACCTGTTGAATTTTCTGGTATTCTTATTCCAAAATCATTATATTCTTCAAAAACATGTCCATAAAATCCGTCAAGACCACTAACTTCGGGGCCTGTAATTTCATAGAATACACCTTTTTTACCGAATAATTTACATACTCCACCTGCTATTGCAGCCCATATTACCTTTAATCTTCCACAAAGATTAATTGCAAATTGCATTTTATATGGATTATCTACTCCACATCCTGCATCAGATCTCATAGCAAATTTTGATAAAAATTTTGCAAGTGGACCTACTTTCATATCTTTTTTATATACAACCCTTTTTTGACACAAAGAGATTATTTTCTCACTAATTGAAACTATATCATCTTCTTCATATATTGGTTTTACATATTTTTCTATAATATCTATATAACTTTCCCCAAGTTTTATATAATGTGTTTGTACGGCATGTCTTAAAAATTTTTCACCGTTTACTTCAATTTCTACATTTTTACCATCTAAGGCTTTAAATTCCATATAAATCACTCATTTCTTCCATATAATAAAGTATAATACAAACCTCAAAAAATGTCAATAAAAAACCCATCTTAAAAGATAGGCTTTTGTTAAAGTATTTCATAAGCCGGATTCTGTTTTAAATAGTCATTTATCTAGAATATACATTGCTGTATATTTCAAGCCACCAACCACGAAAGATGACGGGCCGTCTTTACCTTTCTTTTTTGGTGTTGCACCAAGTGGGGTTTACACCAATGCCATATCTCTATAGCATTTTGTGAGCTCTTACCTCACATTTTCACCCTTACCACAATATGTGGCGGTTATTTTCTGTTGCACTTTCCTTAAGGTCACCCTCACTAGACGTTATCTAGCACTATTGCCCTGCGGTGTCCGGACTTTCCTCTTGAATAAATCAAGCGACTATTTGAAATACTTTAACATAATTATTATACCATGAATTAAAAAAAATGTAAAGTAATTAAAAAATCCTCTTTACTAAGCTAAAAGACCGACTTTTTACAAGGCGGCCTTTTTAATTATAGGTTATATATTTTCAGTTTCTTCTTCAGTAAGTATTTTAGCAATATTTACAACTTTACCTCCATCTGATGTTCTCATTAAAGTTACACCTTGTGTATTTCTACCAAGTACACTAATATCTTTTACATTTATACGTATTACAACACCAGTGTCAGTTATAAGCATAACATCATCCTTATCATTTACTATTTGTACTCCAATGATATGTCCGGTTTTAGCTGTAGTTTTATAAGTTAAAATTCCCTTACCTGCTCTTGCTTGTTCTCTATATTCTTCTACTTCAGTTCTCTTTCCAAAACCATTTTCAGTTATTGCAAGTATATAATCTTCATCATTTTTAATTGGTTCCATACCAACAACTTTATCATCTTTTGAAAGATTTATACCCTTAACACCCATAGAAGTTCTTCCAACAGCTCTTACCTCTTCTTCCTTAAATCTAATTGACATACCTTGTCTTGTAACCATTATAATGCTTGTATTTCCATCTGTAATTCTTACATCTATTAGTTCATCATCTTCTTTTAAAGTTATACCTTGAATTCCAGTTTTACGTATATTAGAATATTCAGAAAGTTTCGTTTTCTTTATAAGACCATTTCTTGTAGCCATAAGTACGAATAATTCATCGTTATAGTCATGAACAGGTATTACAGCTGCAATTTTTTCACCTTGTCCAAGTTGTAGTAAATTTACAATTGCCATTCCTTTAGCTGTTCTACCAGCTTCTGGAATTTCATATGCCTTAAGTCTAAATACTCTACCTGTAGTTGTAAAGAACATAATATAATCATGAGTAGACGTTACAAATAAGTGCTCTACAAAGTCGTCTTCACGTGTATTCATTGCTGTAAGTCCTTTTCCTCCACGTTTTTGGCTTCTATATGTATCAGCAGCTATTCTCTTTATGTATCCAAAATGAGTAAGTGTAACAACATTAGTTTCTTCTTTTATCAAGCTTTCAATGTCGATATCACCTTCACCGTGAACAATTTCTGTTCTTCTCTCATCGCCATATTTTTCCTTTACAGCTTGAAGTTCTTCTTTTACAATATTTGTTACTAAGTGCTCATCTGCAAGGATTGCTCTATATTTAGCAACAAGTTCAAGTAACTCGTTATATTCATTTTCAATTTTTTCTCTTTGTAATCCAGATAATGTTTTAAGTCTCATTTCTAGAATAGCGTTAGCTTGGATTTCATCAAGTCCAAAATTTTTCATTAATCTTTCAGCTGCATCGTCATATGATGCTCTAATTATTTTTATAATTTCATCAATATGATCAATTGCAATTCTAAGGCCTTCTAAAATATGAAGCCTTGCTTCAGCTTTTGCAAGATCAAATTTAGTTCTACGAACTACAATTTCTTCTCTATGTTTTATATAATAATGTAATATTTCATTTAGCTTTAATACTCTTGGTTGATTATCAACAAGAGCAAGCATTAGCATACTTTGAGTTGTTTGTAATTGAGAATGTTTATATAAAAGGTTTAGCACAACATTTGGGTTAGCATCTCTTTTTAATTCAAATACTATTCTAATACCTTCTCTATCTGATTCATCTCTAAGATCTGATATACCTTCTATCACCTTATCTTGAACTTGTTTTGCAATATCTTTAATCATTTGAGCTTTATTTACTTGATAAGGTATTTCAGTAACAACTATTTTATATCTTCCTCTTGAATCTTCTTCAATTTCAGCTTTTGATCTTACACAAACTTTTCCTCTACCTGTTGTATATGCATTCTTTATTCCTTCTTTTCCAACAATAGTTGCTCCTGTTGGAAAATCTGGGCCTTTAATATATTGCATTAGTTCTTCATTTGTAATTTCTGGATTATCAATTTGTGCACATACACCATTTATTACCTCTGTTAAATTGTGTGGTGGAATATTACATGCCATTCCAACAGCTATACCATAAGAACCATTTACAAGCAAGTAAGGAAATGCAGCAGGTAAAACTGATGGTTCTTTTAATCTATCATCATAGTTTGGTACAAAATCAACTGTATCCTTATCTATATCTGTTAACATTTCAAGTGCTATTTTTTGTAATTTTGCTTCTGTATACCTCATAGCGGCTGGAGGGTCGTTATCAACTGATCCAAAGTTACCATGTCCATTTACAACTGGATATCTAAGTGAAAAATCTTGTGATAAACGAACAAGTGCATCATAAATTGCAGCATCACCATGTGGGTGATAATTTCCCATAACCTCACCAACAATACCTGCTGACTTTCTAAAAGGTTTTTCAGGCCAAAGTGCAAGCTCACTCATAGAATACAAAATTCTTCTATGTACAGGCTTTAAGCCATCTCTAACATCCGGAAGTGCACGAGAGGCTATAACGCTCATAGCATAATCTATGTATGACCTTTTCATTTCTTCCTCAATTTTCACAGGCACAATTGTTTGTGACGATAAAAAGTTTTCATCATTAATGTCCATTTTCATACCTCCATTTAATACCACTTTATTATACTAGAAAAAAAACAAAAAAGCAAGCCAAAATTATTGAATTTTAAAGAATTTGTGATATAATGTAAAAAAGTTGAAATACTAAAGGGGACACATATATGA
>USJA01000113.1 GCA_900554875.1 uncultured Clostridium sp.
TTCAGACGTGTGCTCTTCCGATCTGCAAATAAAATAATAAATTATAGAAGTAAAAATAAATTTATGGAAATAGAAGATATAATGAATGTTCCTGGAATTGGTGAATCTAAGTTTGACAATATCAAAGATTATATATGTATTTAAAAAAACATATATAATAATAGGTGAATTATATGAGGTATTATATATATTTGGATAAACCCTTTTTAAGGACAATTCTTGCTTCAATGGGAGAAATTGGCTTTGATATAGATGTAATTGAATACTCAGTTATAAAAAACTATTCAAATAATAAAAAAATTGCTTTTGATCCATGTATAGAAAATGGTAATAATTGTGAAGCTTTTAAAGAGAGTGATAAATGTAAAAGAAAAAAAGGAAACTTTAATAGCAAAAAAATTAGAGTCGGTTTTGACAATGGAGAAGCATATAATATCCAAACAGAAAGAAAATATATAAATATATCGGATATTACAGATATGAAAAATATTGGATTTTATCATAAATTAATAACTAAAATAGAGAATATAGAAAATAGAGGTGAAAAAAGTAGAATTTATGAAAAGACAGGATATATAACAGTATATCAAAGCAGAAATGAGGATCACACGGAATATTCTGGTAATGATGGCTTCTTTAGAATTGATGATGTATGTATATGGTATGATAAAGAAAAACTGCAGACAGATATTAATTTATTGAGCAGTATGTCATGTAAAGTAAACGTTGTAGGCTATGTAATAAACTGTTTAGAAGATTCTAAAAAAGTAGTAAAGCCTATGGCTATTTACATTGAATAAATATAGCATACTAAAACATCAGTATGCTATATTTTTAATATTTCATCAATCATTCTATGATTACTTTTTACAAATTTAATAAATTTATTTGAAAGTTCCTTATCAAATTGGGTATTAATTCCTTGTTTAATTTGGTCAAGACCGAATTCAACAGTTTGCTCTTCTTTATATGGTCTTTTAGAAACTATTGCGTCAAAACAATCACATAGAGTAAGTACCTTTGCAAGAAAAGGAATTTCTTTTCCTTTTAATTTGTTAGGGTATCCATTTCCATCAATTCTTTCATGATGAGATAGAATAATTGGAGCAAGCTCTTTAAATAATGAGGATGTTTCAAAAATGTTTGCACCAATTACAGGATGGGATTTAATAATTTCGTATTCTTCATAGGTTAGTTTACCTTCCTTAAGAAGAATAGAGTCAGTAATTCCTATTTTTCCAATATCATGAAATAAACCAGCTGTTCTTAGTGTTTCTATTTCTTTATTTTCAAGTCCTAAATATTCCCCGAATTTTTCTGCAAATTTAGACACTCTTTCTGAATGTTCTTCAGTATAATGGTCTTTAGCTCCAATAGTATTTAAAAGTACTTTTGCAAAATCTATTAGGGAGTGGTCTAATTTAAGTGCAATTTTTTTGATTTTTTCTAATTGCTCTAAGTAGTTTATACCACCTTGTATTAACATAATTAATTCATCAAATCTTGAACTTTTTTCAAAGTAAGCTTGTATATCTAATTTTTTCATTAATTCTATTGATGGATTAAGTTCAGTATGAGAAGACATTAATATTATATATATTTCTTTATCAAATTCACGTACTAGTTTTACAATTCTATCTCCATTTACGGGAGACATAAAATAATTGATTAAAAGAATATCACACTTATCTGATTTCATCTTTTCTATTGCAGATACAGGTTCTGTATACATTAAAACATCACAATTGTATTTTTTTAACATAATAGAAAGCATTTCCATCATATTGACATCATCGTCAATAATTAATACTTTTGTTTTTTTATTGTCATTGTCCATTAATATCACCTAGTATTTAGAGTATATCAAAATGTTATAAATTATTCAATAAAAAAACGACAAAATGTGATAAAAAATATATTTTGTAAATTGAAATTTTAATATATAAAATAAGTGTCAAAACCTGCGATGAAAAATTCTTGACTTGACTATAAAAAGGTGATATATTGTTACCAGTAGGGAGGTGATAAAATTCATGAAGTAATTATTTTTTTATTTTCATTTTTTATATCTTTAATTATTTTTTCACTAATTTTATCTAAAATTAAGTCTAAAAGATTTTTCTCTTAAATTTTTAATTTACTATTTTACATCCGTTTTTTATAATTTTTATGAAAGGAGGGGAGCTGTTAGTACAGATGAAAAGAATAAAAGTCTTATTCATTTTTGTTATTATTTTATTCTTTACATACATTTGCGTGTATTTGATATATAAAAATACTCTATTAAACAAAAAATATACAGATGAGAATGTTATAAATAAAGAAGTTATAAGGGGAAATTATATTCTAAATGAAGACGTTAAAAAAGTTAAAATTCCAAGAGATATGTATTATCAAGACATAGTCATAAAACAAGATATATTTAATGAAAACACTTTAGTAAATGAAAATTTATCAAAAGGTCAAATTATTACAAAAGATATGTTCGTGACAAAAGAGGAGTATAAACTTAGAGAATCAAAGGAGTTAATAACCATAGATTTAGATAAATCTGAAATTTTAATTAATAGTAAACTAAAGAAGGGTAAAATTATTAATATTTATTATATAGATGGTGATTATAGGGATAATTCAAAACTAATATTAGAAAACGCAAATATAATAGGAGTGTATGATGACAATGCAAATATGGTGGAATATAGTAATAATGCCTCAAAAATTATAATTTTAGTATCAAGAGAAAAGGTAATGCAGATTAAAAATTATCAAAAGAAAGGTTATTTTAGTATTTCAATTGTAAATTAGGGGGTGATATATGAAATTAAAGATACTATCTGATAAGGATAAAAACTCATATGAATTTAGAAGAAAAATAAAGGGAGAATTGATGAGTAGAAAGTATAGTCTTTTTAATTTAAAATTTGTGTCTATATCTGAAAAAAATGTGGATATATTAATTATAATATCTGATGACCTTGAGTATATATATAAAAATAGTTTTGATTTTAAAAATGGTGGATATAAACATAGTGATCTTATAATATTAACATCAAATTTAAGATCAGCTAATATAATTGGTTGTTTAGATTTGACACCTTATGTATATTATACAAAGTCAAAATTTGATTCGGTTATATTTAGAATTATCAAAATATGTAATAGAAGGAATAACACAACCTATAAAATTCCAGTAAAAAAAGATAGTTAAAAACTACCTTTAAATTTTGCTTAATTTTTGTAAAGCACTATTTGCAATAATTAATTCAGATTTTTCTTTTATAGCAGTTGCAAAAATGTTTTGTGAATAATAATTTTGACAATATTCTGATAAAAATATAAATGTTTTTAAAAATTTTTTGTTTTTTACACTTGATTGTGCAAATATCAAATAATAAGAGTTGCAATATTTATAAAGACTATTTTTACCCCAGAATATTAATTCAGATTTAGAATTTTCACACATATTAAGTATATCATCAATATTTTTAAAAGAATATATAAAACTATCAACTTTGTAATTTATTTGGTTTCTATTTGATTTATTTTCACTTTTAGGTTTTTTATCTAAAATTGAGTACATTTTTAAGTCAGGCAAATTTTCTACCTTAGTTATTGTTACTATGAATAAATTATTATTGTCAGAACTTGCTTCTATTAATAGTTGTGAATTATCGAATTCAAACTCTTCATCAATATTAGATTCTTCTATTAAATCACAAAATAACTCTTTTGCAATTTCATTGTTTTTTTCTATGTCTTTTATATTAATATCCCTTTTTTCTAGCTCTTCAAAGGTTAATATAATCTTTACTTTATTGTTATTTATTTTCTCAATTTGCATAAAGTACACC
>USJA01000114.1 GCA_900554875.1 uncultured Clostridium sp.
AATTAAAAATTTAGGATATGATTTAGAAAGTTTAAAAATTGATCTTATTCTTACTAAAAAAGATAATAGATTCGTTAATAATTTTAATAATTTATGCAAACAGGAAGAAAATGAGGTAAAATATATATACTAATTAAAAGTTCATTGTTAATATTGTTAGAGTAAACTTTTTTATTGCACATAAGATTATATTTAAAGTATATACATGAAGATATTTTAATTAAATAAAATATAAAATATAGATTTAAAATATATTATATATTATATATTATATATTATATATTATATATTATATATCATTTTTCACGCATATAACAGAAATGTTACAACGTTACAAAAAAATGACAAAAAAATTAAAAATATTTCATTAAAATGTAGAAATATTTTTTTCTACATGATATAATAATTTAGGTATTTAATATGAGGTGAAATATATGAATGATAAAAGGATTTTGATTGTTGATGATGAAAGACCAATAGTAGATATATTAAAATTTAATTTAGAAAAAGAGGGATTTACAACAGCAGTTGCATATGATGGTGAAGAAGCAATAAATATGGCTTTATCTGTAAAACCAGACCTTATTTTATTAGATCTTATGTTGCCAAAAGTAGATGGGTTTAATGTTTGTAAAGAAATTAGGAAACATTTAACTTGTCCAATTATAATGCTTACTGCAAAAGAAGAAGTTGTTGATAAAATAATAGGTTTAGAATTAGGTGCTGATGACTATATGACTAAACCATTTAGTATAAGAGAAGTAATTGCAAGAATAAAAGCAAATCTAAGAAAACATGTTTTGCCTGGAGATGAGGAAAATAAAAAATCATCTAAGAATAAAATAAAAATAAAGGATATGATAATTGACCCAGAAAGATACATTGCAATTATAGGAGATAAAACAATTGATCTTACTATAAAAGAGTTTGAACTTTTAAAAATGCTTTCTTCAGCACCAAATCAGGTATTTACAAGAGAGCAAATTTTAAGAGGAGTATGGGGATATGATTTTTATGGTGATGCCAGAACAGTTGATGTAACTGTAAGAAGATTAAGGGAAAAAATAGAGAAAAGTACAGCTGATCCTCAGTATGTTTTAACAAAAAGAGGAATGGGATATTACGTTTCTAATTAAGGTTTCGCGTAAATAATAAACTTATATTAATAAGAGAAAAAGTTTTGGGAGATGTTTTATGAAAGGTTCTATTAATTTAAACATCAAAATTATAAATGTAGTATTGGTAGTTATAGTATATATAACTACTATACTTTTATGTGGAAAAGTTATTGATACAAATAATTTATTTTCCATTAAGAATTTTCTTTTATTATTAGCCTTTATACTTATAACTATAATTTTAAACAGTATTGTAATTAAACTGATAACTCTTCCATTAAAAAAAATAGAGAAAAGTATGAGACTGGTTGCAGATGGAAAGGTAAATGAGCCACGCCATTTAGATGAATATGCAAAGCTTAAGGAAATTAGAGATTTTATTGATGCATATATGGACATGTTTCAAATAATAAAAAAGAACAGTTTTGACCTTACAGGTCAGCAAAGTAAAACAGAAATAATACTTGAACACATGGCTGATGGTGTTGTTGCATTTAATATTTCAAGGCAAGTTATACATATAAATAAATCTGCAATGAGACTTCTTGATTTAAGTTCTACAGATGATACATTTGAAAAGATTGTAAAAAGACTTAAAATAAATCTAGATTTTGATAAGGTAATGTATCTGCCAAATTATAAAACAATAGAAGCAAAAACTACTGTTGGAGGAAATTCATTAAATATTGTTTTTGTTCCATTTTTTAGTGATAACCTAACACCCATGGGTGTTATAATAATGGTAAGAAATATAACAGAGAATGTTAAATTAGATAACCTTAGAAAAGAATTCGTTTCTAATGTTTCTCATGAATTAAAAACACCTCTTACTTCTATTAAAGGATATTCAGAAACTATGATGAATGGTGATCTTACATATAGTGAAGTACAAAAGTTTTCAAAAGTTATTAATCAAGAAGCAAATAGAATGGGAAGACTTGTTTCTGATTTACTTCAATTATCAAGATTTGATTATAAAAAGGTAAGTTGGAAAAAGATGATGTTTTCACTTGATGAATTGGCTATTAATGTTTGTGAGAAGATGAAAATTCAAGCAGACCAAAAAGGACATAAGTTAAATTGTATTGTAAGTAATAATTCAGCTCAAGTTTATGCAGATAGAGATGCAATAGAGCGTGTAATAATAAATATTATAAGCAATAGTATAAAATATACACCTGATGGTGGAAACATTACAATTTATGTTGGAGTTGTAAATTCTAATGCATATTTTAAGGTAGTAGATAATGGAATTGGTATACCGGCAAAAGATTTAGATAGAATATTTGAAAGATTCTATAGAGTTGATAAAGCAAGAAGTAGAAAAGCTGGAGGAACTGGGCTTGGACTTTCTATTGTAAAAGAGATGATAGAAGGAAATAATGGTACTATTGATATAAGAAGTGAAGTTAATAAAGGTACAGAGGTAATCGTAACCTTACCAACTAAAATTGATACAAAAAAATAAAGGAGACTTTAAGATGAAATATTTTGATACGCATGCACATTATAATGACAAAGTTTTTAATGAAAATAGAGAAGAGATATTAAAAAAATGTAAAGATGCAAAAGTGCAATATATTGTAAATGTTGGTTCAAGTGTAAAAGAGTCATTGGAATGTATAAATATTGCAAATAGTCATGATTTTATATATGCTTCAATTGGAATACATCCTTATAACATTAAAGAAGATAATGTACAAGATTTGTATGATATGTATAAAAAAGAAGAAAATAAAAAAGTTGTTGCAGTAGGGGAAATTGGATTAGATTACCATTTTAGTAAAGAAGATAAAAAAGAACAAATTAATTGCTTTATAGAACAAATAGAACTTGCTAATACATTGAAACTACCTATACTTGTTCATACAAGAGATGCGTCATTAGATACTTATAAAATACTAAAAGATGAAAAAAAAGCAGAGTATGGCACACTATTGCATTGTTTTAATCCAACAGATGATTTGGTAAGATTAGTCCTTGATAGAGGATATACGGTCGCATTTGGTGGAAATATAACATATAAAAGGGCACCTAGTTTTGGAAAATATTTAAATGAGATTCCACTTGAACAAATTGTAGTTGAAACTGATGCACCATATTTACCACCGGTTCCTTTGAGAGGGACTGTAAATGATTCAACAAACCTTAAATATATTTGTAAAAGACTTGCTGAATATAGAGGTATAGATGAAAATATAATTGTGGAAAATGTATATAATAATGCAAAAAAATTTTATAAAATCCCAGACTAATTTATAGTCTGGGATTAAAAATTATCATTTATCATTTCTATTATCTTTTTTATAACAAGGCGTTGTTTATCAGTGTAATATATTTCTTTAGGTTCTTCTATTGGAGTAATTAGTGAAGCTGCAAACATACTATCTAAGCTTAGATTTAACACATTTGAAAGTACAATTAATTTTGGAACGCTTGGCAGTTTTAAGCCTCTTTCTATATCTCCAAGAAAATTTTGAGAAACATTAATTTTTTCTGCTAGTTCAAATTGAGTAAGTTTCATTGATTTTCTAGCATCTCTTATTTTTTTACCAAATGCTTTTTGATCTATTATTCCTGCTTCATTTTTTTTCATTAAATCACCCTTAAATTCATATCTATATGATATAACAAAAAAATGCATAGTTAAACAATCAGAAAATGTTTAAATACACTCTTTAAGTGTTATTATTAGCAAAAATAAA
>USJA01000115.1 GCA_900554875.1 uncultured Clostridium sp.
TTATATATTTATATTATATATTTTATTTGAGTATATCAATGCCAACGTTTTTCCATCATTAAAAACCACAACATTTTTTGGTGGAAAGTCGAGCTTAATATTTTTTACCTCAATGCCCCATTTATTTACAACCTGCAAAAAATCTTGATACACCAAATAATTAAGTACCTTGTAGCTTTTAAACATTTTTGGTGAGTCTTCAATTTTTGTTGTACTTATATTTGTATTATCAAATCTACTTGATACAATAGAATATCCTCCTGAATTTTGCTGACTTAACTCTTTGGAAAGAGTTGAGTAATAATTATTGGATAAACTTACAAACATCATTTGAGAAGAATCAAAGTTATATATATCCACCATATCCTTTGTATCAATATTACATTTTACTATTCTATCATCCAGTAACATTATAATATTTCGTTTTTGAATAGTCAAGTCATAAATGAAATTATTATCAAGTGTGGCAATTGTATTAATTTGGTTATCATTTGAACTATCAATTATCGAAATTGTCAAACCTAATTTAAATGTATCTGTATTTGTTTGTACAATAACGAGCTGTTTAGCATTGTTTAATATTTTCAAGTTTACAATTGGATTTGATGATAAATATGCATTATATAAATTTTTACCTTTTTTTGAGTACACCCCCAATACCTTTTTATAACCACTTGTAGAATACTCAACAACATAATTACCATTGCTATCTAAAAATATTTCATCAATTTGTCCATCAATTTTAGTATTTAATATTTCTTTTTTATCTTCAAACAAGTAGATTTTACCATTGGAATTATTTGATACAATCATAAATTTTTCCTTAATATAAATATTAGGTGTAAACTTTGAACTAAGTTCATATTCCCAATTTTTCTTTCCTCGTGAATTATATGTCATAATTTTTTGATTACTATAAATTAGTAGATCAGAACAATACGCATTATATATATCTGAATCAGTTGATACAATATCAATTTTGTTTTTATCGTCTATTCCGATATTTCTATTTATACTTATACCAAATAATGGGCCATAGTTAAAGAAAATATATGTAATGAAAATAACTAATACAAAAATAATACAAGTAATAAAAGGTTTAATCTTTGTATAGTTCTTTTCCTCTTTATTTTTTCTCACTTTTGATGTTTCTTTTATTCTTTTGTCACGTTCTTTCTTTTTTCTTTCTTTATAATTATTTACTATTTTAATTCCTTCAGATAATTCTTCATTATTAATTTCGGAATTATTTATTCTTCCTCTTCTCATAATTTTTCTCCCACTTTTTAGGATAATAGTATACCCTATCCTTTATCTCATCTGGTAAATACTGCTGTTTAACATATCCATTTTCAAAATCATGGGGATATTTATACCCTACACCATATCCAAAATTTTCCATGCCACTAATTTCCGCATTTCTAATATGCATTGGAATTTTTCCAACATCCATATTTTTTACATCTTCTATTGCCTGATTTATTCCTAAATAACTAGCATTTGATTTTGGACTCATAGCAACCTCTACAGCAGCTTGTGCAAGTATAATCCTTGCTTCTGGCATACCTATTTGATGAACTGCTTGCATTGCAGCTACAGCCACTAGTAAAGCTTCATTATTTGCAGCCCCCACATCTTCTGAAGCCTGAATAACAATTCTCCTTGCTATAAACATAGGATCTTCTCCACCCTCAAGCATTCTTGCTAAATAATGTAGTGTAGCATCTGGATCAGAGCCTCTCATAGATTTTATAAAAGCACTAATTGTATCATAATGTGAATCATCTGATTTATCATATATAACTTTTTTTTGCATGATGCAGTTTTTTATAACTTCCATATCTATAACAATCTTTCCCGCTTCATTCATTTTAGTAGTTATAACCGCAAGTTCTAAACTGTTTAATGCTCCCCTTACATCACCATTTGAAATATAACCTAAGTAATCTAGTACATCTTCGTTTACCTCAATTTTATATTCTCCTAAACCATTTTCTTTATCAACTATAGCTGCCTTTAAAATTTTAACAATGTCATCCTTTGAAAGCTCTTTAAATTTAAAAATAGTTGACCTTGAAAGAAGAGCTTTATTTACACTAAAATATGGATTTTCAGTTGTAGCACCAATTAAAATTACAATACCTTTCTCAACATAAGGTAGGAGTGCATCTTGCTGTAATTTATTAAATCTATGAATTTCATCCACAAAAAGTATTACTCTACCAGTTGGATTTAAAAATATATTCTGAGTTTCTTCTACAATTTTTTTTATATCCGCAACACCTGCAGATGTTGCATTGATACTTTCAAATTTATTTTTAGTTGTATGTGCAATAATTCTTGCAAGGGAAGTTTTACCACATCCAGGTGGTCCCCAAAATATTGCAGATGTTAATCTATCCGACTTTATAAGTCTGTATAACAATTTATCTTTTCCTACTATTTCTTCTTGACCATAGAAATCATCAAGTGAAGTAGGTTTCATTCTATATGCTAATGGTTCCATATAATCCCTCTTTTTTGTATAATTTTACTTATTTATTATATAATAAAACCTAACTATTAGCAATAGCTAATAATTAGGTTTTTACATAGTTTATTTTAAACTATTAAAGTAATAGATACAAAAAGATTACACAAAATTATAGTATATAAGAATTACACGTTCTTTTAATACATTGAAACTTCAACAATTTTAAATGTAGCATTTTTCATTGTTTCAACTTTATCTGAAGATACGTATGTAAAAATTTTAAACTCTTGTGTTTGACCAGCACCTAAATCATTTGCATAAACATAGTCATCACCAATTCGTGCTCCTGTATTATCTACAGCTTCTATGTGAATGTTAAATGATTTTTTATCAGATGTTTTATTAGTAACACTCACTTTTAGTTCTGTATCTTCATATCCATATTTATCTTTTATCACTTCAAATTTATTTAAAACTACATTAGCATCATTTTTTAAAATTTCTTCTGTACTATTTCCAACTGCTTTATCTAATTCTTTATTTGTTTTATCAAGTGAATTAGAAAAACTATTTTGCATTGACAAAGTAATAATTACCGTAAAAACTGCAAGAATTATTGTGGCTACAGCCTTTCCAATTCCAGCCTTTTTTACCAATGCTATAATTCCAAATATGAATGCAATAATTGCCATTACCAACGATAAATTATTTATAAATGGAATAAATGAAGTGCAAATACCTACTATTCCTAAAACCATACCAGCAGTCGCAAGACCACTTTTCTTTTTTTCTTCCATACGATTTCCCCCAATCAAAATTAATTTTAAACTAAAAACTACAAATACTATTTATATATTCACATTATACAATATATGTAATTTTTTGTCAACGATGTATCGTTAAAAAATAGCAAATAATATTGTTATAATGTATTTATGAGGTGTAAACTATGAATATCTCTGAAGCAATAGCTAAAAGAATAAAAAATATTTGTAAAGAACGAAATATAAGTATAAATAAATTAGCAAATCTAAGCTGCCTTACGCAATCAACATTACAGTCTATAATTGATGGAAGTAGTAATAATCCAAAACTGCTTACTATTTTTAGAATTTGTTATGGTTTAAACATGACAATATCAGATTTTTTTAATGATAAAATATTTGAAAATTTAGACTTGGATATATAATTAAATATATATTTTGCACGCAGAAAGCCTCTTAGCAAAATGCTAAGAGGCTTTCTACTATTACAAATTTTAAAATTTATTTATAATTTAGATCGGAAGAGCACACGTCTGAACTCCA
>USJA01000116.1 GCA_900554875.1 uncultured Clostridium sp.
GTTAAGATGAGGAAAACCTCATTTTAACTTGTACTAAATCTTGACATAGGACCATTCTGTTACAAACGGGAATAAGACATTTGATAAAAAGTGGGAATTGAGCACTACATCTGATGACGGAAAAGGTGTTTTGACTTATGGTTATAATACTCTTGCTATTAATGAAGATTATGCACACGCATATCATTCAACTAAAGATCATTACGCATATGTCAAGAATGGAAATGGTTCTTTTTCGGGTTCAAATGTTGGTAAAGGTAATTGGTCTAAAATTGAGGTTGCTCATAAAGGAAATAGTATTACCTACGGTAATAGCTACTAAACAAAGGTTCGGGATAATGGCTGAGTGGTTGGAATTCCAACCACTCTTTTTTGTGGAGTGTATATAAATGAAGAAAAAAATAAAATATATAGGAATTGTTTTGGTTATTTTGTTCTGTTGCTATAATTTATTTTGGTACTTCGGGAGTTATAAACCATATAACGAATTTCAGAAAGACTTCCCTGAAATAGAAGAATCTGGAGTAAAAATTTACACAGATAAAGATGGATTCCAGTATAGTGTGTCTGTCCCTGATTATTTGCTTTGGAATGGAAATCTTGCGATAGCTGAGTCAGATGTTCGATATGCACTAATTATTTGGATAAAACCATTTCACCAAGGAATAAGTCAAGGCGTGCTATTTAATGACTATAAGGATTTGAATACTCAAATTATGTTGTCAAGTAGCAAAAAAGCTGAAGATCAAGAAGATCAATGGATTGTTGATGAAAATAGCACAATATTGACTACGATATTTGAAAAAGCAAATAAAGTATGGAATCTGGGGTTGAAATAAATGAAAGCAATTAAAAACTTATGTTTGTTTTGTTTCCTGATTTTTGGAATACTTATGCAATCTGAAATATTTCAAGATCAGCTTTGGAACTTTTCTACAGCATATTTTACGTCATCACGCTATGAAGTTGCTAGTGAAGATATGTCGCAGTTTCTGAAAGATGTATCAGAAACTGCAACGGAGAATGATGTACATATTTTTTCTCAGTACAATGAAATCAATAATAAATACCTTTCAACACTTCATATTTATGGCGATGATAAAGTAATCAGACAAACATTAAAAAATACTGCAAACATAGAAGAATCAGAATATACCGCTTTAGTTTCCGGAATTACGAAAGTAAAATTTCATAATCTCTCAGAATTGCAAAGTACCTCTGTGGGTTATGAAAACTTTATCTCATACATAGGAAATGAGGACAATATTATCTCTGCATATCAGAAATTATCAGAAAAATATAGCTTAACTTATCCAGAATATTGGAATTCTACGGAAAAGGACATGATTTTTATTATATGGGGTATGATTATTGCATTGATGATTGTTCTAAATGTAATTGAAGTGGTTAGGCGAAAAAAAGAGGTTGTTGTACGAGTTTCCTTAGGAGAAAGTGCTGGTTTCATAGCATTTAAGGCTGCTTTATTCGATGTAACTTTTGACATTGCATTATTTATTGTTGCAAAAATATTGCTGTCAAATTATATATCGGGAGCATATGAGAATAGACTCGTCACAATTTTATATTCCATTGGAATTATTCTTTCCACTATTCCATATTGTTCTTTTTGCTTTTTTGATATTAGAAAGGCATTCGCAAATGCAACACACAAAAGAGGAGTGGATTTTTTAATTTATTCGTTAAAATTTATAGCAGGGGTAGCCGCTGTTTTTACAATTACCACTAATATTAGTAGTATTCATAATAACCTATTTACAAATGAACATTTGTTAGAAGAATATTATGATGCAAATTATTTTACCGTAAAGACTACTGATTTTAATGCTGAAAAAGAAGAAGCTTTTTGGAATAAACTATACAAGAATGAATATAACACATTAAAGCCTGTAATATGCTTGAATATTTTAAATGATAAAAATGATGTGATATATGTAAATAATCATGCAAAAGATATGTTACAAGGTTTTACGAAGCAGATAAATGCAGTAGAGAATGAATCTTCTGATTTGATTATTTTCATTCCAAAGAATAGATATTTTGCTAAAAACAAGCAATTAGCCTATGACTCCTTGAGCCACGTTTTAAATCATGATAATTTACAACAATTAAATATTCAGTACATAGAGTATAGCGAAACAGAATACTTTTCCTATTTAGATACAAGTAGAATAAATGGTATCGAAAAAAGCAAAAATCCGATAATTATTTATCAGGCAAACAAAGATTTAGCAGTCAATGGTGGGTATCTTGAAAGCTATAAAGCAGGAGCAGTTTTATTTCAATGTGATGAAAAACAGCTAAGAAATATCAGCAAAAAGTATGAAGATATGCTTGGAAATTATCAGCTAGTAATTACAAACGTACATGAACAGTATTTATATAATCACACATTTTTAATAAAACTCGTGGGATTTTTAAGTTCTCTTTGTACGATTGTATTGCTTTTAAATATTATGATTATTGTTACAGTAAGTAGACTAGAGTTCCGAGAAAATGCAATGAAAATTTCCTTGATGAAAATCTTTGGATATAGTTTATTTGAACGGCACAAAACACTTCTTAAAATGATTGTAGTGGAAAATTTTGTGATATTAGTAGGTATGCTTATCTATTCTTTATTATCGGTACAGACTGAAGTAGGAATTAGCATTCTTGTTAGTTCATTTATGGCACTAATAGAATTTACAATTATTTTCTTTAATATCACAATTGTTGAAAAAACAAACATACCGAAATCATTAAAAGGAGGTTGCTTATGATAACAATTGAAAATCTATGCAAAGCATATAATGATAAAATTTTGTTCAAAAATTTTCATTTGGAAATTCCAGATAGCCGTTTTTTGGTAATTAGTGGCGAAAGTGGATGCGGAAAAAGTACTTTACTTAATATGATTGGAGGTATTGAAACTCCTGACAAAGGTTCTATTATTGTGAATGGTTTTGATGTGGCAAAAAAAGGAAAAAAGCAGAAATATTTCAAAGAAGTTGTTGGATTTTTATTTCAAAATTTTGCCCTTTTGGAAAACAAAACAGTAAAAGAAAATCTAGAAATAATAAAAAAATCAGGTAGAACGGATATTTCAATAAATGAAGCTCTTGAAAAAGTTGGTTTACAGAAAGTAATTAACAAAAAAGTCTATCAATTATCTGGTGGCGAACAGCAGAGAGTTGCGTTAGCTCGTTTAATGCTAAAGAAATGTTCGATTGTATTAGCAGACGAACCAACTGGTTCCTTAGACAAAAAAAATAGTGAGATTGTTATGAATATATTGCATGAGTTAAGTGAACAGGGAAAAACAGTTATTGTTGTAACTCATAGTGAAGAAATTGTAGCACAAGAAAAGCATGTTCTATATTTATAATTACCCATAATAGAAGAATATGTTCTTTCGGGAGACACCTCCTCTAAGAACATATTCTTTTGGTTAAAATTGATTATAAAGATACTTTTATTTCAGTATATTCGCTATATTGATGGGATATATATTTGCATATTATTTATATGGATAAGGATTATAACTCTAGTGAGTCTTCTGCATCTACCCACATCTGTAAATTACCCTCAAGATATAATCTTGCATATTCCAAAGGCTCATCCACAGCCAATGAAGTAAGCGCACATTCTGATCCGTATGTGGTTTTTAGATTTTTTTCAGCTTTCCAGCAATCAATGCGAAGCATATATCCGGCACTTGTGTAAACATCAATACTATCGTGATTTATGTTGTATTCTGCATAAATTG
>USJA01000117.1 GCA_900554875.1 uncultured Clostridium sp.
CCACAGGTATATTTTTAATATTATTAAAGAATATGTAATATTTTTTGATAATATAGAACAAAAGAATTTATATAATCAGTATTTATTGAAAAACTTAAATACTATATTAAAAGAAGGCAAAAAAATAGAAAAAAACTACTCTTTTATTCAAATAGATAAAAATTTAATAAAGGAAAAAGTAATTGAAGATATATGTCAAAAAAAGATAATAACACAAATTTATAATAACAATTATAAAGCAAAATAAAAGGAGTAAAACTATGTATATAAAAACAGTACATATAGAAAACTTTAGAAACTTTAAGAATATTAATATTCCGTTAAAACCTTATACAACTATCATTGGAGAAAACGACATAGGAAAAACTAATTTTTTCGATGCTATTAAGTTATTGCTAAATAATAATTCTATTCAATTCTATTCAAAGAGATTATCATTAACTGATATAAATGATGTGGCTATAAAAGAATTTAGGGAAAAATTATCTGAAAATTTAGAATCAATTAAGCATAGAATTGAAAACAATGAAGAAATAAAAGACATTTATGACTTAATACCTAAAGTAATTATAACTTTGTCTTTTGCTGATGCATCAGATAATTATCAAAAAAAGTTATTATGTGATTGGTTAAGTCAAGATGAAGATACGGTAAAATATGAAATTGAGTATACTTTTAAGCCCAAAGATAATTTGGAATTTATTAAAACTATGTGTCTGATGTTAGAATTAGATAAAAATGCTAATATACCTATTGAAATGTACGAATATGTGATTTACTCTACTAATAACAATAAACCGATTAACATGCAAAAATATAATAATTTTAATGTAAGTATTATAAATGCAGAACGTGACAATTTTTCGGAAGGAACTAACAAGATTTCATACAAATTAATTAGTTCATTATTAGAAAAAAATTTGAGTTCAGAAGATAAATGTAAAATAGGTAAAGCATATAACGATTTTTTTAGTGAAATTAAAGATTTATCGTCATATAAAGAAGTTTTTAAGAAACTGGAAGAAAATAAATTTAGCAATTTAGACGATATAATTAAACATTTAGAATTATTACCCAATTTTCCTAATTTAAATACCGTTTTTTCTAATATTAATATCGGTTACGGAAATGAATTTTTGTTTCAAAAAGGATTGGGGAAGCGAAATTTAATATTAATGTTATTACTGTTTAGCAATTATAATAACAATGAAAGAAAATATAACTTAATGTGTATAGAAGAACCTGAAGCACATTTATGTATAAACAATTTAAATATTGTTTTAAGTTTTATAGAAAAAAATAATGTAGATGAAAACAAATTTTTACAAACAATCATTAGCACACACAACTCCAAAACAATTAATAAATTAAAATTTAATAATGTTGTATTATTAAAAGAAAACAATGCAATAACTTTTGATGAAGATGATTCATTAACGAGATATCTTGCTAAAAGGCCTAATTTTGATATCTTAAAAATTTTATTTGCTAATAAAATTATATTGGTAGAAGGGGCAACAGAAGAAATGTTGATAAATACGTTAATTGAACTAGAGGATAATTTAATAAATGATATAGAGGTAATTGCAATTGGTCAAAAGGGATTTAAAAAATTTTTGGATATATGGAAAAAAATTAATATGGATTCAAACAAGAAAATAGGAATCGTTAGAGATTATGATAATCAAGAAAATGCAAAAAAAGAACATGATAGTTATAATGATAATAAAAATATTTTTGTTAGAACAACAAAAGAATATACATTAGAAGATGATCTAGTTAATACATCCAATAATAAATATATTTTATCAAAATTATTTAATACTGATAATCCAATTGAATATATGAAAAATAACAAAACTGAATCTATGCTTGAACTGTGTAATAAAATGTTACTTCCAAACGATGATGCAAATAAAATAACTATAACTATTCCTAAACATATAAAGGAGATATTGGATGAATTACAAAAAAAGTAAAGTAAAAATAGCCTGTGCAGGTGCTGGAAAGACATATAAAATGGCAGAAGAAATATTAAGTTTTAATAAATATAACTGTGAGGAAAAGGATATAATAGCAATAACTTACACAAATGCTGCAAGAGATAATATTTATAATAATATATATAAACAAAATTTAGCAATTCCAACTAGGGTTAAAATAAGTACTATTCATAGTTTTTTACTAGAATATATAATTTATCCTTACTCTAATTATATATTAGGCAAGAAATATTCAAAAGCTACATCAATTCCACTTTCCGATAATATTGCTTTTAAAAACAAAAGAATATCAGAATTAGAAAATAAACAAATAGTACATAATGAAAAAGTTTTTAAATTATCAAAGCAAATTATTGTTCCTTATAAAAAGGATAATTCAGTAATAAAAAAAAGAAAAGAAATAGTATTAGAGCATTTATTATCAAGTATATGTTCAATTTTTGTTGATGAAAGTCAAGATTTAGATGAGGATATAATAAAAGTACTTGAATTACTAGGAAATAATGGGATTTTTATATATATGATTGGTGACCCTAAACAAGCTTTAAAATATCCACAGGTATATAACCAATTTGTAAATAATGTCGCTGAAAATAAAGTACATTCATTTGAACAATTACCTACCGTTAATATTACTAGACGATTGCCTAAAAAACATGTAGATATTAGTAATATAGTTTGTAATAATTCAGAAAAACAAACTACAATAAAGAAAATTGATGGGAATTTAAAATATATGTATTCAGATGATACTAATTTTAGAATAGTTTATAATTCGTTTCAAAATGATTCATCAATATGCTATATAAAAAGAAGAAACAATCAGTTTAATACCCACAATAAAAATAAAATTGATTCTATTTTATTAGAAGAAATATTAAATTTAAATTCAAATGGAGATGATAAAGATGCTTTTTTATTTGAAAAAATTCAAGAACTTTATGATTTAATAGAGAATAATAACAATAACACTAAATTAGGATTAAAAATTTTTCTTGATAAATACAAGATTAGACTGAATACTAATAATTATGCAAAATTGATTTCATCATTAGATGATAAACAAAATAAAAATTTTAATATTCTATCTATTGATAAAGTTAAAGGACTAGAAAAAGAGAACTGTATGTTTATTCTAGATGACTCTTTATTAGAATATTTATTTAAAATAAAAACTAAATGTAATAAGGAAATGAATTATTTATATGTTGGATTAACTAGATCTACTAAAAATTTACTTTTGGTTATAGATATATCAAATTTAAAAAAATTTGATAAAGATTTTATAGATAAAAAGATGTTAGATTTAAACATAGAAAAATATTAATGAAAAACAATTGTAAATAATAAAAAAATAATATATAATTATTTTGAAAGAGAACGTTATGGTTCGTAAGCTGTAGCTTAACCGCTCCATAATGCGTTTTGTCTTCATTAATTCAAGTAGATAGAGAATTACTCGGAAAGTTTTCTGTTATATACCCGTTCTTGAGAAGTGTCATTATAGTAACCGACATTCATCGTTTGAGTCAGTTTCTAAATGTACTTTTTTATGATATGTTCGAACATCGGAATCTTATAGTCAGCAATGCTTATAAGCGGCTTGGTTGTACCTAAATACTTAAAATCCTGCTCTAGTAACTTTGTTACAACATGCTTTCCACGATACCCGTCAATCAGTTGATTTTTTTGTATTATAGGAAATATCGTTTTTTTTTAATATAGTATAAAAAATTACATGAAAAGAGAGCATACGGAGTAT
>USJA01000118.1 GCA_900554875.1 uncultured Clostridium sp.
GGAAGACGATATTCTTTTTACGGCCGTTATCCGGCTTGAGCAGCTAAGTTTTTATCTAAATTATACACTGTTTGCAAAGATTCATATATTACATCTTGTACATTTTCATCTACATTTCTTATGCCATAGCTATCGAGAATATATGGTACATATCTTTGAATTAAAATATCTAACCTTCGTTTAATTTGCAAATCGTCTTTAGCTTTACCAAACAAATCGCTTGCTTTTTTTATCACATTTCCTTTTAGTTCATTTATTTGATTATTCCTTATTTCATTTTCATTCATATATAACCCTCTTAAATATTATATAGAAAGTTCTCTTAACCTTCTTCTTTCAATTCTTTTATCTGCCTTTTCTGCTAGTTCTTTTTTTCTATCTTGATATTTTTTTTCTATTTCCTTCATCCTTTCTTGTTTAAATAAATTATCTTTGCTATTTTCATATTCTTTTACTCTTTCATTCATCTCATAGTCAGCTATAGAATATTTTTCATCATTTATATAGTATTCATATTCAGCAATATACAATTTACTTTCTTCGATATTCTCATCCATCTTCCTTAATATTGTTTCAGCATCCTCTTTAACGTTATATTTATCTAAAGCAATATCGCAAATTGATAAAATGGCCTTGTAATATGAAGGATCAAGACTTCCTGGAATATCTTTTGTATATCTTTTAGCAATATTTACAGATAATTTATAGAAAATATTTACAAAAGTTTTTGGCGACATTTTTCCATCAATTAGTCTAGAATTCAAATCTTCCATTAAATCTTCAACATCATCCCTAATATTTGAATTTATAACTTCTAACTTCTTTTTTATATCTAATTTTTCCTTTTTTTCTTTTTCATGTTGTTTTTTCTTAAATTCAGCATCTAGTTTTTCAAATTCTTTCTTCGAAATAAGTTTAAAACCTTTATGACCGCATATAGGACATTTAGAATTAGAATATTTCTGCATTATTTCATCAACATATCTAAATTCTACTTTTTTTATGCTTTTACTTACATAACCACATCTTGGATTAGTACATTTTACATATATGTCAACAAGTTCAGAAAGTTTTTTTTCTTCTTCTTCCTTTGCCTTTTTCTCCTTTTCCCATTCATTCATCCAATAGGCAGTAGAACCAGTATCTTTAAGTGGATCATACTCATCATCTTCCATATCATTATATTCCATCTAAAGCCTCCTTTATTATACGATTTTTTCTGCTATAACTCTACTAAGCTTTCTCCTGTCATCTCAGATGGTTTTTCTTCTCCCATAAGTGCAAGAAGAGTTGGTGCTAAATCACAAAGTCTTCCATTTTTTAAAGCCTTTACTCTATCTGATACAACTATAAGTGGAACATCAAATGTAGAATGTGAAGTTATAGGTTCACCAGTTTTTAAATCAAGCATATATTCACAGTTACCGTGATCTGCTGTAATTAAAGCTTCCCCTCCTGCTTCTTCTAGTTTTGATATTACTTTACCAACACATGTATCTAAAGCTTCAACAGCTTCAATTGCCTTTTCTATAATTCCAGTATGTCCAACCATATCACCATTTGCATAGTTCATGATTATCACATCATATTTTTTAGATTCGATTGCATCTATAATTTTATCAGTTACTTCATAAGCAGACATTTCAGGTTTTAAGTCATATGTAGCAACTTTAGGAGATGCAACAAGTATTCTATCTTCACCTTTATACTGTTTTTCTTCTCCACCATTAAAGAAGAATGTTACATGTGCATATTTTTCAGTTTCGGCACATCTTACTTGTGTATATCCTCTATTTGATAATACTTCACCCAAAGTATTCTTTAACACTTGAGGTTTGTATGCAACATGTACATGATTTAAAGTCTCATCATATTCAGTCATTGTAACAAAATATAAATTGTTCATTTTTACAGTTTCAAATTCGTTAAAATCTGGCTCTGTGATTACTCTTACAATTTGTCTTGCTCTATCTGGTCTAAAGTTAAAGAATATTACTGAATCTTTATCTTTAATTTTAGCTATTTCATTTCCTTCTTCATCAGTAATTACAATTGGTTTTACAAATTCATCAAACTCTTGTGCTTCATATGAATTTTCAACAGCTTTTTGAACCGTTTTAAATTTATTACCAATTCCATTTACCATTGCATCATATGCAAGTTTTTCTCTATCCCATCTTTTATCTCTATCCATTGCATAATATCTTCCAGCAAGAGTAACTATTTTTCCAACACCAATTTCTTTTATTTTTTCCTCAAGTTCTTTTAAGTATTCTATAGCAGATGTTGGAGGTGTATCTCTTCCATCTAAGAAAGCATGAATATATACATTTTCTACACCTTGCTCTTTTGCAAGTTTTAGTAATGCATATAAATGAGAATTATGAGAGTGAACTCCTCCGTCAGATAAAAGTCCCATTAAATGCAAAGAACTATTGTTATTTTTTACATTCTCTATTGCTTTTAAAAATTCTTCATTTTTAAAAAAATCACCATCATTAATTTCCTTAGTTATTCTTGTTAAGTCTTGATATACTATTCTTCCTGCACCTATATTTGTATGTCCAACTTCAGAATTTCCCATTTGACCTTCAGGAAGTCCAACAGCCATACCGCTTGTTGCTATATATGTATTTGGATATTTTGATATTAACTTATCTAAATTTGGGGTGTTTGCTAGTTTAAAAGCATTTCCTTTACTCTCATCATTTAGTCCAACCCCATCCATTATCATAAGTATATATTGTTTATTTCCATGCATAATTAACATCTCCTCTATTTTTTTGCATTAATAATTATATCACCTTTAGTCGTAATTTACAATAGCTACGAAATCATTTTTAAGGCTTGCACCTCCGACTAACGCTCCATCTATATCTTCCATATTAAGTATTTCTGAAGCATTAGATGGCTTAACACTTCCTCCATATAGAATTCTTACTCTTTCTGAAACACTTGCACCATATTTTGTTTCTATAGCTTTACGTATAAAATGACACATTTTATTTGCATCTTCACTGCTTGCTGTTTTCCCTGTGCCAATAGCCCATATTGGTTCGTAGGCAATTACAATATTTCTTTTTAAATCATCACCTAGTATTCCATCTATACATTTATCTAATTGCTTTGCTACAACGTCAAACATTGTTCCATTTTCTCTTTGTTCTAAAGTTTCACCTACACAAATTATTGGTTTTATATTATTTTCAAGTAATTTTTTTACTTTTTTATTCACAATCTCATCTGTTTCATTAAATATACTTCTTCTTTCACTATGACCTACTATACAGAAATCTACAAATGCTGAAACTAGCATTGGAGCTGATGTTTCACCAGTATATGCACCTTTATCTTCATAATATACATTTTGAGCTCCAAGATGTATATTGGTATTTTCAAGTAGTTTTGATACTGTTCCAAGTGATACAAAATTTGGACAGATTGCCACATCTACAAGATCTGTATTTATTCTATCTTTTATACCACTTACAAAAGCTTCGGCCTCTGTTATTGTATAATTCATTTTCCAATTTCCAACTATTAATTTTTTTCTCATTAAAATCACTCTCCATTATTAATGCATTTTTTGATACATATCTATATTTTAACACCAAATTACATTAAAAACAACTTTTAATTTAAATTTATAGAAAATATTAAAAAATGCCGCTCAATACGACATTCTTTTTAAAATTTATATATAATTAACAATTATT
>USJA01000119.1 GCA_900554875.1 uncultured Clostridium sp.
GGAGTTCAGACGTGTGCTCTTCCGATCTAAAAAAAAATAAATAAAATATATATGTAATAAAGAAAGAGGGGTAAAAAATGGAAAAATTAAAAAGATATAGTATTAGCCTTTTAATAGCATTTGTTATTGCAGCAATTTTTTTACTTATTTCATCTGTTATTTTTGCATATACTAATATAAATGATAGACATTTAAATTCATTTGTACTTGGAAGTGTGATGATTTCTGTAATCATAGGTTCTATGATTTTATTAAAAAAAATAAAAGAAAAAGGTTTTTTATATGGACTTATTTTTGGACTTATTTATTTTTTAATTATATATTTTGTAAATGTAATGGCTTTTTCAGGCTTTTTTATTTCAAGTACGCTTGGAATATATTTAGGTATTTGCATACTTTCAGGAGTTGTCGGAGGAATAATAGGAGTAAATATTTAAAATGAAAATATATGATAAAATAAAAACAAACGGTACAGGTAGTATATTTAAAAATAAAAGAAAAATTATAGTTTGCCTTTTTATAGTTTCATTTTTGCTATTTTTTTATTGCATATCCAATTATAATAAACTTGTAGCAGTATATAATTTACAAAAAAGTGTCGAAGAAAAAGTAAAAAATATGGATATAGTAATTGGTGGAGAGGCCGTAGGTATTAAATTACTTGCAACTGGTGTACTTGTAGTAGGTGTTGATAGAGAAAATATAGGTATACAAGTAGGTGATATTATACTTGAGGTAAATGATACCAAAATTGAATCTAATGATGAACTTATACAATTTGTAAATAATTGTAATGGTGAAAGTTTAAATTTAAAAATAAATAGGCAGGGAAAAGAACTAAAAGTGTCTGTAACACCAAATTATGATGAAATTTCTAAAACATATAGACTTGAAATGTGGGTAAAAGATAGTAGTGCGGGTGTCGGAACAATAACATTTTATGATAAGAAAAGTGGAAAATTTGGTGCACTAGGTCATGCAGTAACTGAAACAAAGGAAAATTATATCTTACCAATAACAACAGGAGGAATTACAAAGACAGAAATTTATTCTGTAAAAAGAGGTTTTCCTAAATTGCCAGGTGAACTTAAAGGTACTTTAACAAATGATACAATTGGTGATATTGCTGGAAACACTGATAAAGGAGTATATGGAACTATATACCAAATAGATAATATTTCAAAAGAAAGTATAAAGATTTTACCAAAGTCAAAGATTAAAGAGGGAAAAGCAAGTATTTTTTGTACCTTAGATGATAATGAGGTAAAAGAATATAGTATTGAAATAGAAAAGGTTTTACTTACATCAAGTGGAAATAAGAATATGATTATTAAGATAACTGATGAAAAATTATTGGAAAAAACCGGTGGAATTGTTCAGGGAATGAGTGGCTCTCCAATTGTTCAAAATGGAAAACTTGTCGGAGCTGTGACGCATGTATTTTTAAATGATCCAACCAAAGGTTATGGTGTTTTTATAGAAAATATGATTGAAGATATGGATAAAATCTATGAATAATAAAACTTATTTCAAAAATGATATTACATAAAATTGATTTTTTTTTGATTTTATGATACAATATATTTGTAATAAAATTTTTAAGAAGTTAATTAACATCTTAGGCTCTATTTTTAGATTTAAGACAATTATATTAATAAAAAATATAGTTCTATCTTTTTTCCGTATAAATATTTCTTAAATGTTGTAAGCTTCTTAGTTCCTAGGAGGGAACGTTATGAAAGCGAAAGAATTTGTAGACGTATTGAATGAGAAAATTGAGTATATTAAATGTGTTCCTTATTATAATGAAAAGGTAAAGCTAAAAAAAATTTTGGAGGGCTTGATTTATATAAAGGATGAACTTCCTATTTTGTACGATAGGGTTGAAGATGGAGAAGTTCTCCAAAATGAGTTCGAACTTCTTTCAAAAAAGCAGTTTGACTTGGTAAAACAATGCTCAGAGTTTTCTAAAATGGATGATTTAAAAAGACGTTCAGATGTAATGAAAGCTTTATTTTCAAATATAATAGATTTTGAAATTTTGTATGATGAAAATGAAGTAAAAATGGCAACCGTAAGTCTTTTGGGTTGCCCAAACGTATACATTATATGGTTTGAAGATGTATTTAAAGTAAAAAATTAGTTCTTTATTTAAAGGAGTGGTAAAATTTACCGCTCCTTTAAATTGTATTTTTGTTATTAAAATTATTTGTAAATGTAAAAAATATGGTTAATGATAAAAAACATGTACTTAATAGTTAATATCACTCTAAGTTTCATATATTTTACTTTATAGCATAAAATGTTATGAGGTGCAAAAATGTCAAAAATAAGATGTATAGTAGCTTTATTTTTATGTTTTAGTATATTTAGTAGTAAATTGTATGCAGACACAAGTACAAAGTTGTTTATAAACGTAGATAGTCCTGCAGCAGTTGTAATAGATTACAAAACTGGAAGAATTCTTTATGATAAGAATGCAAGTGAAAAAAGACCAATGGCTTCTCTTACAAAAGTTTTAACTTCAATTATGCTTGTTGAAAATTGTAAAATGGATGAAATGATAGAAGTGTCTAAAAATGCTGCTTGGATTGGGGGCTCAACAGTAGGGCTAAAAAAGGGAGATAAGGTAAGTGCAGAAAGTCTCCTTTATGGAATGCTTCTTCCATCAGGAAATGATTGTGCTTATACTGTTGGAGAACATATTGGTGGTAGTATTGAAAATTATGGAGTAATGGCAACAAAAAAAGCACATGATATAGGGGCAATAAACACTAGTATTGCTAATCCTCATGGATTAGATAACGAAAATCATTATTCTACGGCCTATGATATGGCATTAATTACAAGGTATGCACTTAATAATAAATATATAAATGAAGCAGTTGCTACTAAAAATAAAACTGTAAATTTTGGATCTTTTTCTAAAAATTTAAATAATACAAATGCTCTACTTAGGTCTTATGAATTTGCTGACGGGGTGAAAACTGGTTTTACTAATGGTGCTAATCGTTGTTTGATAGCTTCTGCAACAAAAGGTAATGAAAGGTATATTGCAGTTGTACTTGGGGCTGAAACAACCAAAACTAGATTTAATGATGCAAGAGAACTTCTGGAAGAAAGCTTTAATAGATATAAGTCAACGGATATATCAAATTGTCTCAATTTTTATATTAATATTCCGGTTATAAAGGGAAATATAAAATCATATGAGAAAAAAATATCAGATAATAAAGAAATACCTTTAACAGATGAGGAATATGAAAGAATATATATTAAGCAGGATGTTATGCAGAGTATTACACCTCCTATGAATGCTGGTCAACAAATTGGCACAATATACGCTTATATTGGCGATGAAGAAATATATCAAAAGAATATTTATTTGGAAGAGGATATTTCTTGTAAAACTCCATTCGACTATTTTTTTGATGCAATTAAAAATATGTTTACATCTATAGATTATATGTAGTATCAAAATCATTTTTGATTAATAAAGTTATAAATCAATTAAAATTAATAATCAAAAGTAGTATAATAAAAAAGTAGTTAAGATTTTTATAATGTAATAAAAATATACTTAACCCCAGTTACCATATTGTAGCTGGGGTTAATGTTATGTATTAGTTTGAATAGTAACTAGCAATTATTATATACAAAGCAGATCGGAAGAGCACACGTC
>USJA01000120.1 GCA_900554875.1 uncultured Clostridium sp.
AATAAACATATTAATAATTTCTTTATAATTGTCACTTCCTAATTGATCAACAACTAAATAACCCCCTGGTTTTAAAATACGATACATTTCAAATTTATCATAATTAGATAACTCATTAACAACAACATCTAATTTTTCATCTTTAAAAGGCATTTTCCCTTGTGAAGTAAAAGTTGTTACTTTGACACCTTTTTCTTCTAAGGTTTCTCTTGCTTTTGTTGGATTTAATTCTACAGAATACGTAATTGGTGGTAATTTTTCAAATTGTGAAGTAAAATTTCCACCATCTACTGATATAACAGCTAAATGATTTTCTTCATTTAAATAATCTTCAATTATTTTATACATCCATGCAGATGAACCTGTATACCAAGTCCATCCCCCTCTTCCAGGATGTTCAGGATTAGAATATATATCTGCTGCAACGACATATGGTTCGACCATATATTTATCTGCTTTTTCTTTTGTATCACTATGGTAAATAGGGTTCAAAAGTTTTAATATTTCAATTCCCTTTTCTCTATTTTTTAATTCAAAGTATGCTTTGGAAAACCATGTTGCACCGTGTGTATATTGACCTCCATTTTCTCGTGTCCCTGGTACATATGCCTTAATATATCCAGGATTATTTCTAGGCTTATCAAAAGGTGGATACAATAATCTTACAACCATATTTTTTTTATCAACAAGATAATTATATGCACACTCCATACATGATAGTAGTTCGTTTCTTACGTCTTTATCATTTATCATTGAAATAACAGCCCAAGATTGAGAAATTATATCAACTTTGCACTCTTTGTTAGAATATGCACCTAATACCTCACCATTTTCAAAAAATGCTCTTACAAAATGGTCATCATCCCAACAGTTTTCTATAATACTATGTTTAAGTAAATGTCTTTCCCTTTTACAAATTTCAACCATTTCCTCATCTTTCATATATTTTGATAAACTAGAAAATCTATCTAAAACATTCATCATAAAGAACGTAAGCCATACTGATTGACCACGTATATTACTAAATCCATCATTCCAATCTCCATCCCCAATATCAAGTAATCCATTTGATGGATTTTTTCTTGAAAGGCCATACATTATTGCTTTTTTAGCATGATTATATACATTATCTTCAATATTTATATTATGAAAGACATCGTAGAGTTCTCTTCTATTTCCCATTAACTTATCTTCTAAATATTTAGTTCTCTCATCTAAAATAGAGTAATCTTTAGTTTTAAATATATACTCACTTAGAACATAAGGAAGCCATAAATAATCATCACTAAAATACGTCCTAATTCCAGCCCCATTGTGATCATGCCACCAGTGTAGAACATCGCCTTTTTCAAATTGTTTGCTAGAGTTTAAAATAATTTGATCTCTTGTAACTTCAGGTGAAGAAGAGATTAAGGCTAAGGTATCTTGAAGTTGGTCCCTAAAGCCAATAGCACCCCCTGATTGATAAAAACCGCTTCTAGCATAAAGCCTACACACTATGGTCTGATATAAAAGCCAACCATTTGCCATTATATCAATATATTCATCGCCTGTATTAAATTTAGTATTTGGAACAACAAGATTTTTCCAGTATTTTTTTGTTTCATTATATTCCCTTACAACATCTTTAGTTGATGAATACTTATTTTGCATAGTATGTATATATTCTTTTGTATTTTCGTTATTTGCTCCTAATATTATTGCAAATTTCTCCTTTGAATTTGGTGCTATTAATGCATTTATATATAATGTATAGTTATTTATATCAAATTTGTATGTTATGTTTTCACTATCTTTTACAACAAATTCAAAAGCTTCGCAATTTGAAAAATCGATACTATATGGATTTTTTAAGAACATAGTATTATTTTGTTCTTTGCAAAGTATATATCCTGCATTTGTTTCCTGTGAGACACCAAGTGTTGGTTCCAACTTATATTCTATTTTTATATTTTTTTCTTCTCCATAATTATTTTCCAGTTCAATATACTGAATTTTTATATTATCCTCTTTAGGAATAAATATATCTATCGTCTTTTTTACATAATCTTCCTCTTCAAGTACCTTAGTATATCCATAGCCATAAATTAGATTATAATTTTTTTCAAATATTCCCTTAAATGACTCTCCAGGTCTAAATTCAATCCAATCATTACACCAATCAGTAAGTTTATACTCTCTACTATTGATATAATAGGTATATACGGTACCATAACTAGAAATTATAGTACCGAAGTTTTTGTTTGCCATTACATTACACCATGGAAGAGGAGTATTTGTATTTAAGATATGATACTCATCTTTACTTTTAGAAAAACCTCCATACGAATTAAACGCAATGTAATCTGAAGTATTACCTATTTTCATTATATTATACATCCTCCCTATGATCATAAGTTAGTTCCTTATTTACTAACTCATTTGCTGTGTCTTCTTCCTCACTTACTATTAAGAATTCTTTTACATCTTTTATATATCTTTTTGCAAGAAAGGAAAGCAAGTCGATCTCATTTTTGTTTAAAACATTAATATTAAGTAAATATATATTTCCCCTTGTTACATCAGAAAAGATTGTTCTATCTAATCTTGTTTTTAAATATGTATAAATTGGTCCATTCTGTTTTTGTGGCTCGTCTATTAAAATTACAATATCTAAGTCAATCTTTCTACTTTTTACATAGTCCATGAAATTTATAACTTCGTTTACGATACCAGCATTTTCAATTTTATTAACGTAAACAAGTATAATTGGTAAATCACCTGAAATTGAATATTTCCACAAAATTGATTGATTTAGGGATTCATTCCAAAACTTATTATTATTTAAATTTGTCTTTCTAAACAATACATCTTTTAATATATTGTTATATACTTGTGCCTTACCACCTTCAAGTTTTAAGTATCTTGCTTGAATGCTATTAAGTTCACTTGCAATTTTAAAATGTTCATCAATTGTAACTTCATCTAAATTAATAACAGTATTTGAAATTTTATATTTACTATCAGCAACACCTAAAATATAATAAAATTCTTGTCTTTCATGTGGATCTAAAATAATTGTTGCTCTATATGACAATATTGGCCATAATGGATATTTAACAATATTTTGGCTATAAGCCTCTCCAGGATTTTTAATTAACTTTTGCTTTTCAGTTTCCATTTCTTTATCTAAGTCTATACCAATTAATTTAGTATATACAAATAAATCTGTATCCTCTTCTGTTTTCATCCTTTTACTTGCAACAAGTATATCAAGGTCCTCATCATAATATGTCTCTATTTGAAGGTTGCTAAACGATGGATGAACGACATTTGTCATATAATCAGTCATTGCAGGTTCCATATATGTATTAATTAAGATTTCACGTCTTAAATTTGTATTGTTATATATACTTACTTTTTTTATTTCAACATTATATTCTGGGGAAATAAATGTAGTAGTTGTAGTTTCTAAATTACCGTCCTCAATATATGTTTCAACTCTATTAAGCGATGATGTCCAAACACATTTTGTAGAATTTTTATTATTTTTGCTTAAAATATTTCCATCTGTAGCACTATATTTGTTACCTGTAATTTTATCAGTAAGGTAAATAAAGTTTCCAGTATTTTCTATATCTGTATATCTTTGCTTATTTACTATTTTATCT
>USJA01000121.1 GCA_900554875.1 uncultured Clostridium sp.
ATAGTAATGTAAAGCTATCAATTAGACTTCCAGAAAATATAGATAATACATTAAGGAAAATATCAATTAAAGAAAAAATGAGTTATAATAATGTTCTTGTAAGTTGTGTTAAGTATGCTTTAGATAACATGGAATTATCTCCATACGAAAATGTAGAATTAAATGAAAGAAGTATAAAAAACAATCAAAAAGATAGATAATTTATAAAAATTGTGGGTAATTTTTGGGGTAATCTTGAATGAAAAATGGCTATTTTTGACTATTTTTCAACCATTTTTAAACGAACGTTTAAATCCTCTGTAAGTTAGTTATTTCAACACTTACAGAGGATTTTATTATTATAAATGGTGCACCATCAGGGACTCGAACCCTGGACAAATTGCTTAAGAGGCAACTGCTCTACCAACTGAGCTAATGGTACATCCACATCTAAAATTATACTATTTTTTATTAATGTTGTCAATAGTTTTTATATAAATTTCACGGGCATTTAATCATATTTCAAGAATATTACAGTTATATTCTATTATTTAGTATGGCTGTAATATTCTAATACATCTGCTAAATATTCATCATTAAAAGAACATTTTCTCATATTTGAAATAATACTTTTCCTTTTTACGCTATGATTTTCAATATATTTTTTTATTATTGATATTGCATATTTTCTAATTATATTTAAACATATTTGTGAGTTCTTATTTCTCACTCTACTACCATCTTCATTAAAATTTACATCTAAAATCCAATGAAAACTCTCTATTTGCCAATGTTTCCTTGCGTATGATAAAAGTTTCTCTGCACTTGTATTTTTACTACTTATATAGCAACTGATTTCTGTTGTGGTTTTTCCATTTATTTCTACTTCTCTTTTTACTGCAAATATCTTTTTTAAATTCTTCCAGTCAGATATATAATTTGTAAAATATTCTAAATCATTAAGCACTAGACAAGTCCTTTTTTCTATTCTTCCATGATTCTTTTCGATAGTTGTATATGTTTCATAATTATTTTCCTTGTTGTTAATATCCATAAATTTATCTTCAAACATTGCTATTACGTCTTGATAAAAATTTCCTTGGTTTGCTTTTAATTGTACTACATAATCTCCACCATTATATAGTATCTTTTCAATCGTTTCTTTTTGACAGTGCAAAGCATCTATTGTAACCACTGCATCTTTGAGATTTAATTCATCTAAAAGTTCTCTGACAGCAGGGATTTCATTGCTTTTACTTTCTATTACTTTTTGCCCTAAACTTACGCAATTATCTACTAATAACGCTGTTACTATATGCATAGGTTTTTCATATTCTTTCATTGTTGCGGTAGAGCATACTGTTTTTCCATCAATTGATACTATTCTTTCTTTTGGTATAACTTCTATATTTAATTCAAAAACATTATTAAATATACCATGTAGGCATAATTCTAGGGACTTCGGATTTACCATGTTTAAAATATTTGATATTGTAGCTAAACAAGGCACACTAGGTAAGTCAGTATGCTTTTTTAAAAAAGCTGTTTTTTCTTCTGCAAATTCAAGTATTATTTCTAAATCTGTATAGCCGCATAACATACCACATACTATTAAGAATAATATGTCAGATAATTTGTATGTTATATGCGAATTTCTTCTAGGATCTTCTACTAATTCAAAGTATATATCTAAACACTCTCTTATTTTCATTCAATATCACCATCAATATTTTATCATATTTTTTGATTATAGTCTGTAATATTTTTGAAATATGATTAAATTCCCGTGTATAAATTTAAACATAAAAAACAGCCTAACATTATGCTAGACTGTTTTTCTTATTTATCTTTTTTTATTTCTTCAAATCTCTTGATTTTCATTGTTGTAGTTTTAACAAAAGGTTCATGCTTAACCTCTAATTTTTTTATTGATTTATATGGTGCCATCATTTTATTTACTTTCTTTATATCTTCCCATATCATTTTATAAATTTCATCATCTGTTGGTCTTTTTGAAGCATACTTTTCTTCAATATATTCTTCGTCTAAAGTTACTTTACATGATACGACCAAATCTTTTCCTGTACCATTCTCACTTTTTCCATAAACCATTGACTCATCAACAAGTGGAATCTTATTTATAAGTTGTTCTATTTCCTCTGGAAAAATATTTTTTCCATTTGGGGTAACTATAACATTCTTGTTTCTTCCAGCAATAACTAAATTTCCTTTTAAATCAAAATATCCTAAATCTCCTGTATAGAACCAACCTTTTTTTAAAGCCTTTTTAGTTTCAGATTCATTTTCATAATATCCCATAAAGACATTATCACCACGTATTATAATTTCACCAACATTGCTATTTTCGTCTTCATTGGCACTTAAATCAATCCTTATCTCATCACCATAGACAGCTTTCCCAACTGTACCTGGTTCCCTATCATTAAGTCTATTTCCTGCTGCTAGTGGTGCTGTTTCTGTAAGTCCGTATCCCTGCAAAAATTTAAAACCATATCTTTCCATTTTTTTGTGTACTTCTTTATCAAGAGGTGCTCCTCCACAGAAAAAATATTTTAAATTTCCTCCTAAATTCTTTTGTACCTCTTTAAACACAGTTCTCCTTAAGTCAAGTCCTACTTTACTAAGTCCTGTAGTAATTCCCCCCATAAAATTAACAATCTTTGTTTTTCCTTGTTTTTCAATTGTCTTTTCAATTCTAGCTGCCATTTTCTCTACTAATTCTGGAACAACAACCATAAAATCAGGTTTTATTTCTTGTAAATTTTTAACTATATATTTTAATCCTTCACAAATTGCAATAGTACCACCAACACTTGTCATAAATAAATATGATAAGGTAAATTCTAAGGTATGATGAAGTGGCAAAACTGAAAGACAAGTATACTTTCCAAACATTGGTACAATGTCATAACAAGAGTATATATCAGCACATATATTTTTGTGAGATAACATCACTCCTTTAGATGTAGCCGTGGTTCCAGATGTAAATAACAAGATGCTAAAGGCTTCTCTATCGATATTCGCCTCAATATATTCTATTTCTCCAGTATCAACTAATTCTTTTCCTTCACTTATTAACTCATTATATGAATAACCTTCATTATCACTTTTTTCTTTTGACATTTCTATGTATATCATATCCTTTGGTAATTTACCTTTTATACTTTCAATTACGTCTTTTCTTCTGCTAGAATATACAATACATTTTGAATTAGACCTTTTTAGCAAATTAAGAATTTCATTTGCTGGAAGTTCTTTATCAAGAGGGACAATAATACCCACTCCGCAAACAACAGCAAGGTATGTTTCATACCATTTTGAGCTATTTTCTCCAATTACAGCGACTTTTTTACCACCTAAATTAAATTTTTTTAACATTATAGTTCCTAAAGCATTTACATTTTCTTTAAGCTCTAAATAGCTCTTTTTTTTAAATTCCTTTGAGTTATCTTCCTTTTCTATAAATGCTGTTTTATTTCCATACTTCTCAAATCTTTTATTTAATAAATCTTTTAAAGATTCCATTATTTTTTCTTGTTCCATTATATTTCCTCCTAAAAGTATATCTAGATTATATATTTATTATGCTATAATGTCAAGTTATATAATTAATCAATATTGATTTTTTATGT
>USJA01000122.1 GCA_900554875.1 uncultured Clostridium sp.
AAGGGGAGATATAACAAGAGATGGAAAAGTAGATATGGAAGATGTATATACAGCAGTGAAAAGATTAGCAAGAGGAACACTATCAGATGAGGATAAATTAATAATAGAGGTAACAAATGATGGAAGAGTAGATATGGAAGATATCTATAAAATGTTGAAATACATAGCTGGAAAAATAACTGTGCTATAATAGAAAGTACAAATTAACAGATACAACTTGTTAGTTTGTACTTTTATATATTATATATATGTTTCTAGACATATTTTGTTTTTTGTTGTATAATGTACATTGTATTGATTAGGAGGAGAGGATATGGCTAGAAGGTTTATTGTTGATCGTGAAGATATAAAATATTTTTCTAAAGAAGAAAATGTGATGGAGATAAAAGGAAAAGAAGTAAAACATATTCAAGTTTTAAGACATGACGTGGGAGATGTAATTGTTGTAAATGAGTATGTATGTAAAATTAATAAAATGCATAGTAATTATATTGAGTTGCAAATTATAAGTGAGGCTAAAAAACAAGGAGAACCAAATATTGATTTAACACTCTTTGCATCTGTTTTAAAGGGAGATAAAATGGAGTTTATAATTCAAAAAGCAGTTGAACTAGGAGTTAAAAATATTATTCCTTTTATTTCTAAAAATACAATAGTAAGATTGGACGAAAAAGGAAAGAATAAAAAAAGAGAAAAATATCAGGTCGTAGCAAATGAAGCGTGTAAACAATGCGGTAGGACAGATATAGTAAATATTCTTGAAATTACCAATTTAGATGAAGAGATTCTAAATAAATTATCTGATTATGATACTTGTATTTTTGCTTACGAAAACGAAAAGAATAGAAGTAGTTTACATGATGTAATGGAAATATCTAAAAAGAAAAATTACAAAAAAATTGCTATGATTATTGGACCAGAAGGCGGATTTACAGCTGATGAAGCTGCAGATATAAAATCGACTGACAAATGTAAATGTGTAAGTCTTGGAAGCAGGATACTTAGGGCAGAAACTGCAGTTATTAATTTAATATCAGTAATAATGTATGAGTTAGATAGTAGTAATATTGAAATATAACATATTTAGAAATTGGGGTGGTGTTTTGGAAAAAGAAGTAGTATATTCTCTAAAAAATGTGAAAAAAACATATGTAAGTGGAAGTGGAAAAACACACGCTTTAGATGGAATAAGCTTTGATATATTAAAAGGAGAAGTTGTTGTTATTCTTGGTCCTTCAGGATCACGGAAAATCTACAATGCTTAACGTTTTATCTGGAATTGATAAACCAACAAGTGGAAAAATTACATATTTTAATAAAGAAATAGGAAAACTTTCAGATAAGGAACTAACATTATATAGAAAGAATAACCTAGGTTTTATTTTTCAATCATATAATTTAATTCCAAATCTTACCATATATGAAAATGTAGAGTTAGGTGCACATTTATCTTCTAATCCACTTAATATTGATGAACTTTTAGAGATAGTTGGACTAAAAGATATGAAAAATAAATTTCCTTATCAATTATCTGGAGGCCAAATGCAAAGAGTAGCAATTGCAAGAGCAGTAGCTAAAAATCCATATGTTCTATTTTGTGATGAACCAACAGGAGCATTAGATGAAAAAATGGGAAAACAAACATTAAAATTAATACAAGATATAAATAGAAAATATAATACTACAGTAATAATTGTAACACATAATCCTTCTATTTCTTATCTTGCAAATACTGTAATAAAAATGAATAGCGGAAAGGTAGCTGACATTCATAATAATGAAAAAATAATGGATGCAGAAGATATAAGGTGGGCGTAAATGGGTTTGTTATTTTTAAATGCCTTGAAGGGATTAAAGAAAAAGAAAGTACAAATGGCAGGAATAATCTTTTGTATTATTCTTGCTACAGGAATATATACAGCGATGAGCTCTGCACTAGATAGGATGGAAGATAGGTACCATAATTATCTAAAGGAGCAAAATGTTGAAGATTTTGCATTTGTTCCTAAAATTGATTACTCTAAGGATTATACAGTAGAAGAAATTGAAAAATTAAAACAAAATGAATTAAAAGATATTCCTAAAGAACAAATGGATATAGTAAATAAATATGAAATGACAATTGGAATGGATGACTTTCCAAATTCAGATATACTATATCAATATGTAGATTATATTTTTAACTTAAACTCAGCCAATGATAATAAACTAAAAGAAAAGGTAAAACCTGAACAAGAAAAATATGATTTTAGTTATTGTAAAGAAGTAGCTAAAGTTGATAGTGAAGATAAAAAGTTATATAAAGCTATACCATATGACAAGGATAAGGAAATTAATATTCCATATTTAGTTGAAGGGAATATGCCACAAAATGATGGAGAGATAACTGTACTTCCAAGTTTTGCAAAATATAACAATATAAATGTTGGTGATAATTATAAAGTTGGAGATAAGGAATATAAAGTAGTAGGTTTTGCATATTCACCGGACCATATATTGCCAATGCTATCAATTAATAGCCCTATATTTAGTGAGAAAAATCATAATATTATGTATATGACAAATACTACATTTAATGATTTTCCTGGAATTAAAGAAGTGGCATATGTAGGTGCATTTAATGATAAAGAGAAAATTTTAGATTTTGAAGCATTAACCGATTTATTTACAAATGATGAGAATATAAGTCTAGATAGTACATCTATGATGAGACTGGCTAGAGTAAATTCACTTGAAGTTGAAATAAGTACAAATAGAATTTTTGCAAAATATTTTATGTATTTACTTCTTGGTATTTCAATATTTGTAATTGTTGTAGTTACTAAAAAGAGAATTGAAGATGAAAAATTACAAATTGGTGTCTTAAAAGCACTTGGATATAATGGGGTTAATATTGCTGTAAGTTATCTTGTTTATCCTATAACTGGAAGTATTATAGGTGGAATCCTTGGATTCTTGATAGGAGCTTTATCATCAGGGTATTTATCAAATATGTATGTAAGTTATTTTAATTTACCAATAGATGGCTATAAATTCAACATAATGTATCTTGCAGAGGATGTATTTATACCTCTTTTAATACTTTCATTACTTGCCTTTTTAATTGCGTTATTTATGCTTAGAAAAACTCCACTTAAATTACTAAAAGAAGGAAGTAATTTAAAGGTTAATTTGTTTAGTAGGTTTGTAACGTTTATAACAAGAAAATTATCATTTAAGACAAGATTTAGGTACTCACTTGCTTCAAGATCAATAGGAAAATTAGTTATAGTGACACTTACATCTTTTTGCACAGGACTTCTTATTGTACTAATATTGATAGGATTTAATATGTTCTCGTCGATGCTTGATAAAACATTTGATGGCCTTAAATTAAAAAATCAGGTCACATATATAGGTAACATGAGTGGAACTAGTGATACAGAAGACTACATTTATACAACAAATATGAATTTAAAAGAAGTAGTGGATAGTAATGGAAATTCTCATGAAATAGAAAGAAAAAAAGGCGATGATGAAAAGGAAGAAGAATACAGTATTAATGTAAATGGAATAGATAAAAATCCAAAGCTTATAGAAATTAAAGATAAAAGTGGAAATAAGT
>USJA01000123.1 GCA_900554875.1 uncultured Clostridium sp.
TACATTTTAAATTTAAAAACAACACTTACTCAGATTTATGTTCTTTTGAAAACAATTAAAAGTAAAATTATGTTGATGAATATTTGTAATAGCAATAATGTTATTTTTACTTATAAAGAGGGTAGCTTGTACGAAGATGAAAAAAAATAACAATTCTGACAAGGACAAGCTTGATGAGTAATATTTTTTATTTTTAAGGAATAGAGTTTATCAAGGAGGGAGAATATGCAGGAAAATGAAAACACAGAAAAATTTGTTGTTGGAAATAAAGAATATACAGTAATATCTAAAAGCTCTAATAAATCAGATGAAGATGTTATATATGATATATTAAGTAGATATGCTCTCCAGAGATTAAACTATAATGTATTTTAAATGGTAGTAACTAAATTGAGGGTGGTCACCTTTACAATAATATTAGTATAAAATGTTATTGTAAAAGAGTTAGTTGCTATCTTTTTTTATGAAAGGAGAGCGACAGACTATGGAATACAAAAAGTTTAAAGTAGCAGGATATTTAAGATTATCGCAAGAGGACGGTGATAAAGAAGTAAGTGATAGTATAGTTAGCCAAAGGACAATCATAGAAAATAAAATTAAAGAATTAGGAGAGGACTTTGAGTTAACAGATTTTTATATTGATGACGGATATACAGGACTAAATACAGATAGACCTGCATTTCAAAAAATGTTATCAGATATAGAAAAGGGTATAATAAATGCAGTAATAACAAAAGACTTATCCAGATTAAGCCGTAACAGTTTTGAGGCAAATTATTATATTGAAATCTATTTTTTAGAAAGAAATATAAGGTACATATCAGTTTTAGATAATGTAGATACATATATTAAAAATTCTAATAATGATATGATTCAATTTAAAACTCTTATAAATGATTGGTATAGTAAAGATATTTCAAGAAAAGTTAGAACAGCAGTATGGGCTAGAAAAGAAAAAGGTTTATACTTGGGAGCATTAGCCCCTTATGGTTATGATAAAGCAAGAGAAAATAAAAATCAGTTAGTAATAAATGAAAGTCAAGCAGAGGTAATTAGACTTATATTTGATATGTTTGATAATGGTGCTACAACAAGAGAAATAGCAGAAAATTTAAAGAAACAAAAAATTAAATGTCCTAGTTATTATGATTTTGGTGGTGCAAAAAATGGTGAGTATAATTGGAAAAGTGAAACTGTTAGAAGACTACTAAAAAACAAGGTATATTTAGGTCATACTGAATATGGAAAAAGATTAAATTTAAGTTATAAATCTAAAAAAGTTAAAACAGTTCCAAGAGAAGATTGGAAGATTGTAAAAAATACTCACGAGCCTATAATTTCTAAAGAACAATTTGAAAGAGTGCAAGGCAAATTAGAAATACGAAAAAAAGTTAGAAATCCTTTATATGTTTGGAATTTAAACGGAATTGTATATTGTAAAGAATGTGGTACTAAAATGCAAGTTAAAGTAAGACGAGATAAAAATCACGAAGTAAAATATACAGATTTAATATGTGGCTCTACCTATAGGAATGATAAAATAATTAACTGTGAGAGAAAATATAAAGCATTTGATGAAAAATCTTTTAATAAAATTATCTACAGTATTATAGATAAAAAACTAAACAAGATTGTAAATAGTGATAAATTAGAAGAAATTATAACAAATCAATATAATAACAATGCTACAAAGTTGTTTGATGATAATATTGAACTTTTAAAGAAGAAATTAAAAAAAACTGAAAATATTATTTCATCATTATATATTGATTTAAAAGAAGAAATAATTGATTTAGATGATTATAAAAGACTTTATCAAAATGAACAAGAAAGAAAAATATCAATACAATCTAATATAGAAAGTTTGCAAAGAGAAAAAGATAATAGACCTAAAATTTCTAAAGAGCAACTTATAAAAGTTACAAAAGACTTATTAGATAGTCAAAAATGGACAGCAGAAATGCTATCAGAAATAATTTATAATATTCAGATAGATAAAGAAAACAAAATTTACATCAATTATAAGTATGACATATTTACGGAGGTGTAGATTATGAATAAATATAAAGCCTGTGTATATATGAGGTTATCTAAAGAAGATATAAATGAAAACAACAGTATTACTGTTCAAAAAGAAATTGCATACAATTACGCAAAGAAAAACGGAATTACAATTATAAAAGAATATGAAGATAACGGATATTCTGGTATGCTAGATTCAAGACCTGCTTTTAATGAAATGATTTACGATATATTAAATCGTAAAATAAATATGGTAATTGTAAAAGATATATCAAGACTTACGAGGGATAAAAATAAAACAGGATATTATACGGAAGTTTTTTTCCCAGATAATGATATAAGATTTGTTTCAGTTACTGAAATGATTGATAGTGGAGAAAGATATGAGATTGATGATACTATAAAGATGAGAGGTATTATGAATCAATGCTATGTAGAAGATATATCAAAAAAGATTATTGCTGTTTTAGATAACTATAAAAGTCAAGGTAGATATGTAGAACACTATGTACCTTATGGCTATAAAAAAGATGAAAATGATAAGTACAAAGTAATAATAGATGAAAATGTTGTAAATAATGTAAATCTAATTTTTGATATGTATATTCAAGGATTTTCTCAATCACAAATAGCAAATAAATTAAATGAAATGGGAGAATTGACACCTAAAGAATATAAAGGGCTAAAATCGGTTGCAGGTAAATGGACACAAGATATAATTTCAAGAATATTATCAAACCCATTTTATACAGGAAAAATGATAATAAATAAAAGTAAGTCTAATATCAAAACTAAAAAAAGAAAGAAGACTCCAAAAGAAGATTGGATTTTCGTAAAGAATACTCACGAGCCTATAATCTGTCAAGAAAAATTTGAAAAAGTAGAAGAAATAAGAAATAAAAAATTTTCAAAGCCAAAAGTTAAATATGAATATTTATTAAGAGATTTAGTATATTGTGGTCATTGTAATGCAAAAATGCAATATAAGTACAGGAGTAGAACTAAAATACATAATAAGAGATTAGAAAAGCCTCAATTAACTTGGTATTATAAATGTAGAATGATTTACAGATTCCCAGAGGTTTGCGATAGAGGTCATACCATACAAGAAAAGGTATTAAATAAAATAGTAATAGAAACATTAAAAGATAAGTTAAAATATATAAAAATTGATAAAGCTACTAATACTATTACAAGAGGGTACAAAAATATAAATGTATCGTACAAATTGCTACAAAAATACCAAAATTTAAAGATAAAAATTGATAATAATATGAAGATACTATATAATGATAGAGTAGAAAAAAATATACCTACAGAAAAATTTAAGATTCATTATAATGAGTTAAAAGCAAAATTAAAAGAATATGAAAATAAAATTGAAGAATTGAAAAAAGAGTGTGAAAAAAATATATCACTAAATAGATTAAGTCAAATTATAGATAACTTTAAATCTGGAAAAGAATTTACAAATGACATTATGAAAGAACTAATAGAAAAAATAAAAGTGTATGAAGATAAGAAAATAGAAATAATATTTAAGTTT
>USJA01000124.1 GCA_900554875.1 uncultured Clostridium sp.
ACGTGTGCTCTTCCGATCTTTATTATTTTTTATATTTTCTTCAACATTGAGCCCCTTTATGTCCTATTTGTCCACCAACTTTTTTACCAGTTTTCTCTCTATTGTTTTGAATATCTTTTTTGTTAGGTTTAATATCTGATGAAGGTGGCTTGGAAGAATTATTACTATTATTATTTAATTGCTTTCTTAATCTATCATTTTCATTTTTCAATTTTTTGTTTTCGATTTTTAATTTTTCATTTTCAGTTTCTATTTTTTTTATTTTATCATTTAAAATATTAATTCCTTCACAATGTTCTTTTTTTAAATTTTTAACTTCTAACTTATACTTATTTTCGGTTTCTTTTTTTATATTTTTTACTTGAAGTGATAAATTATCACATTTATTCATTACTTCTTGTAATTGTCTATATAAATCAGAGATATATCCTTTTTCAGTCATAATTTATCACCTTTCTTTCAAATATATTATACTATATATTTGAAAGAATACAAATTAAATTTTTGTTACAAAAAATGGCTAATATGCAAAAAAAGATTAAATATGAATTACGTTATCCACATTTAACCTTTTTTTGTTTATTTTAGGCACGATATTTATCAATTTTAAATATTTCATTTCTATTAGTTATCCACAAATACATAATACTGTTACTAAAATTTTAGGTTCTAGTCTGAATAGTAACTATTATTTTTGTATTCTCACTAAAAAATATTCAGAATTTATATAATATTACCAAATATTTTAATAATAAAAGCTTTTAGAATTATTTTTTGATTCAGGAATAAGTTCACATGCTACTAAATATAACATTGCCCCCGCAGCAGTTGAAAGACTAAATGAAATATATTCTTCGCTAATTTTTCCAATAATACATCCAAAAAATGTTCCAATTCCACCACATGCACCAACAATTGTAGTTTCTAAAATAATCTTTTTGCTTTTTTTCCCACCTAATTTACTTGTTATACCAACAACGATTCCTTCTGGAATATCATGCAAAAATATTCCAAGTAAAACAACTATGCCGAGATTCAAAGAAAAACTAAATCCTGATCCTACAGCTAGCCCTTCAATAACATTATGAATTGCCATAGAAATCATAACTACCATTGCAACAATACTTTTATTATTATAATTTTTTTTATTTAATTTATAAACAGCAACATCTAAAATATATATCAATAAAACACCTATAACAATTCCAATCAATGAATATATAATATTGGATATCAAGAAACTTTCAGGAAGCATTTCAAAGCATACAATTCCAGTCATTATTCCTGCTGTAAGCTCATATAACGCCGATATAACATTTTTGTTTTTTACATGAAATAACGTTCCAAAAGCTCCTCCTATCAATCCACTTATTATTCCCAAAAAAGTCATAATACTTCCTACAATAAAAGCATCTTTCATTAAAAATCACCTTGTAAAATATATTCATATAAATTATTTTTTATTAACTAATATATAAATTCAAAAAAATGTAGAAAAATTACTTAAACTGTTAACTTTTATTTTTTTTTGTGTTATACTAATTTTAGGAGGTTATATTATGATTGATTATATAAAAAGATATGCAAAAGGATCAATTGTATTATCCATTTGCTTAATTGTATTATCACTATTTTTGATATTTAAACCAGAAATTTCATTATCTGTATTATTTATATGCCTTGGATGTTTCCTACTTGTGATAGGTATTATGCATACAATATCATATTTTTCTAGCCCAAAAGAGTTTAAGGCTTTTAGTTTTGAATTAATAGAGGGAATTGTTTATATTATTTTAGGTTTCGTTTTAATATTTAACCCAAATATTGTAAAAGCATTTCTTCCAATAATTATAGGATGTTGGATGATCATAAATAGTATTGTTAGATTTCAACTTGCATTTAATTTGAAATCTGCAGACAATCCAAGTTGGGCATTAATGCTAATATTATCTTTTGTTACACTTATCCTAGGTATCATAATGGTAATAAATCCTTTTGCAAGTATGGCAGCATTAACAATGATTTGTGGAATAATGCTTCTTGCATCTGAAATTATTAACATTTTTGAATCAATCTCTATGATTAAATTTCTAAAATAATAAAAGATATTGGCCTAGAAATTATCTAGGCTAATATCTTTTTTTTATATTTTTCTTTTTATAGTAGCTTCTATTCTTTTTACCATTCCTTTTTCTTTATTTTTTCTTTTCATCATTTCTTGAAGTCTTCCTCTTTCCATTGCCTTTTTATATACCTCTAATTCTTTTTGAGCTATACCTTGTTCATCTTTTTGACTAACAGTTTCTTCTACTTCAAATTTTATTTTTTTATACTCATCGTCACTGTACTTACTTAATCTTTTCAAATGTTTATACATATCATCTTGGTTAAAGAAAATATACCCATTCTTCCCTTCAACAATTTGATCCTTATTTACTTCATCCATTCTTTGTAAAACTGGAAGTCCCATTGCCATTGCTTCAAGCATTGAAATAGAATTCATTTCTGTAAGTGAAGATGTTAAGTACAATTTTGACATTGCATAGTATATTGGTAATTTATCATGTTCAACTTTCCCTGTAAATCTTACTTTATCCTGCAAATTTAAATCAATAGCTTGTTTTTTTAAATTTTCAAGATCCGGACCATCACCTATTGCAACAAAATATATATTATCATCTTTCTTTAAAGTATTTGATAAAAATTTTAAAGTAACATCAACACTTTTTTCGGTACCCATTCTTCCGACAAAACAAGCAACAAAAGCATCTTTTGGAATATTTAAACTTTTTCTTACTTCATCTACTTTCGTCTCATCAACCTTTGTAGGGTCAAACAATGTCATTTCAACTGAGTTTGGAAGTATTCTTACCTTTTTTCTATGACTAGATTTTTTTATGTATTCAAAACATTTTGGTGAAGGACCAACTATAGCTTTTGATCTTCCAGCATAAAATCCTAAAAATTTATCTAAGACCTTTCCTCCAACCATTCTTGCAAGAACTTTCGGCATAACGTAATAAACATAATCATCATATGCAGTATGTAGAGTATATACCAAAGTTTTCTTAAGTTTTTTTGCCGCCCATATTCCAAACAATCCCATGCTAAATTCTGTATGTACATGAATTATATCTGGGTTAAAATCCTTTAATATATTAAGTCTAGTCTTACTATATGGATATGATACTCCAAATCCATATATACTCTTTATCGCCTTTGCAGGACAATAAAGAACACCATCTTTTATATAATGCTTTTTAGCAGTTGGACTGCAAGTTACAACTAGCACTTCGTGTCCTAATGCGGTAAGACCATCTTTTAATGTTTTTACATGTGTTGTTACTCCATTCATATATGGAAAGTATGTTTCAGATAATAATGCAATTTTCATATATATTTCTCCCATCTTTTTCAGACATGTAAATTATATTACACATCTTATAAAAAAGCAAGAGTTTTACTTTATATATTTTTCCTAAATATGAAAGAAATGTGATAATGTCTTAAGTAAAGAAATGAGAAAATGTCCCAACCA
>USJA01000125.1 GCA_900554875.1 uncultured Clostridium sp.
GGAATTAATCAATTAAATAGATTAATATTTCTATATAATTGATTATACGAGATAATATGTGGATAGATTATTTTTATGAAATTCAGAAAAAATATACAATGAAACTTTCAAGTAACAAAACATTAGTTATTAGATTAGATGGAAAAGATGTAACCAAAGATGAAAATATTAATTTTTTGTATTCTCATAAAGATAGTTTTTTGTCTGCTTTAAAAGATGCTGCTAAGTATTTTTCTAAAAAATATAAATGTTATGCTTATTGTGGGACAGATGAAATTAGTTTTATATTAGAAAATCCTAAAGTATTATTTGAAGATATTCAATCTGATACAAGTTATTTTTCCCAAGAAATTATTTCAGTATTTTCAGAGTATTTTTATGATTTTTTTGTAAACGCATATAAAGATAGAAAAATCTTTTGGCATGCAAAATGTTTTTCAATTCCAAAAGAAAAAATAAATAGCTATATTAAGTATAGAGAAAAAAGTATTCAAAATGTTATTGTTACCTACTTTCTTAAAAAAAATAACATTAGGAATATTGGAAATGAAAAGTTGAATAAAAGGATTGATATGTGTAAAACATTTTCTGAATATAAATTGCTAGAAAATGAAATGCTTGGCAACTTATTCTATAATGGAGATAAGATAGATGTAACAGCATTTATCAATGGTAGTGTTGAAATTATAAATGAAAATGAAGATATAGAAAATAATAGTACAGATATAGAATTTGACATAGAGTTTTAGAATATAACAAAACATAAATATTATGTGTTGACTTTAAAACTTTTTGTGATAAAATGGTTAAAAGAAAGTAAGAAAGCTAGGATTTAATTAAATAATTAGGCGAGGATAGTATGAATATTATTAAACTAAAAGTATCTGTGTTAAAAACACGGTTGTTATATGGAGATATATTAAAGGGAGTAATGGAAATTATACGGCTTTGTAAATTATTAAAATTTAACATAAATTTGAAAGTACTATATAATTATTTGACTGATTTATCAAATATTGAGTCGTTTAATGATGTTGATTTAGTATATGAGGACTTAATAAAAAAACTAGGTATACGTAATATGTTAAGAGGAATTTCAATAAAAAGTGTAATAGATAATAAGACATCCAATATTATTGAAGAATGCCTTAAAAATTATAATATTAGTTTTAATATTCTTGAGTACATCTATTGTTATTTTATTAAGGATTTTATTGCAGAATTTATTCAAACTAAAATTACAAAGGATGGCTACATGGAAGTTATACTAGATATACCTGTAAGTTATATATATAATATATACTTTAATTACGAATCTTTTAGTTTTGACGAAAAAATTGATCTTTTTAAAGAGGAGCTTGCAGTATGGGCAATGTATAATCATATTGCACTATTAAGGAAGGATGATTTTGAAGTTGTTGAACTTGAAGATGAAGATATACTTATGGTACAATTTAATATCTCTAATCGATAAGTATTTATCAAGTGGATTTTTTCCACTTGATTTTTTTTTAACTTTGTGTGATAATATATATGTTATATAAATATATAGAATATATGATAATAAAAGGAGTGATTTTATGGTATATATTATAACAGGTGGACCTGCAACAGGAAAAGGAACAAGATCTGATATTTTAGCTAAAGCTTTAGATATTGCTCATATTTCTACAGGTGATATGTTAAGAGAAGTTGCTAAAACAAATGAAGATATAAAAAATAGACTTTCTAAGGGTGAACTTATATCTGATGAAATAATAACTAATTTACTTAGAGAAAGATTGCAACAAGAAGATTGCAAAAAAGGATTTATCCTTGATGGATATCCAAGAACATTAAGTCAAATTTATTTGCTAAATGATTTATTAAATGAACTTGGAAGAAAAATTGATAAAGTTATAGAACTTACAGCACCAGACGAACTAGTATTTAAAAGAATATTAGAGAGAAAACGTTGTGAAAAATGTGGAAAAATGTACGGTATAGATTTCCCACCAAAAGTTGATGATGTATGTGATGATTGTGGAGGACCTCTATTTGTTAGAACAGATGATACAAAAGAGACTCTAAAAGCAAGAATTGATACATATAGAAAAAATTCAAAAGATATTTTAGAGTATTACAAAAATGAAGGACTTCTAAAAACTGTTGACTCTTCAGCACATCCTGAAGAAATTGTTAAACAAGCTTTAGAAGATTAATAGAAAGTGTGAGTATAAATGATAAGTATAAAAAATGAAAAAGAAATTGAACTTATGAAGGAATCTGCTGTGGCTTTAAAAGCTGCCCTAAAAGCAATTGAAGAAAATATACGTCCAGGAGTTACAACTATGTTTTTAAATGATGTTGCAGAAAAAGCAATGAGAGAACATGGAGCAATTCCAGCTTTTATTGGTGAAAGATGCCCATATAGAGGTGGAAAAACATATAAATGGGCAATATGTACATCGGTAAATGATGAAATAATACATGGAATACCAAGCGAAAAGGTTGTCTTAAAAGAAGGAGATATTGTTTCAGTCGACTTAGGTACATACAAAAATGGTTGGGCATCTGATGCAGGACGTACATATGCAGTAGGTGAGGTATCTCCAGTTTGTAAAAAATTAATTAAAGTTGCAAAAGATGCTTTTTTTGCTGCATGTGATGTTGCAAAAGAGGGAAATAGAATAGGAGATATTTCAAATGCTGTCCAAACATATGTTGAAAAACATGGATTCTCACTTTTAAGAGAATATCAAGGACATGGAATTGGTGAACAAATGCATGAGGATCCAGGTGTGCCAAATATTGGTAGAAAAGGAACAGGCCCTAGACTTCAAGCAGGTATGGCTATTGCTATAGAACCTATGATATGCGAAGGAAAACCTGATGTTTATGTAAAAAGAGATATGTGGACTGTAGCAACTCGCGATAGAAAAATGACAGCATATTATGAAAATACAATTGTAATTACAAAAGATACACCTATGATTTTAACTTTAGACTAAGTAAAAATGTAATAACATATATGAAAAATATATGAAAATTCCTGGTACAATAAAATGTATCAGGAATTTTTACTTGGAAATAAACTTTTAACTGTACCAGTAGTAAAGTGGGTTTAGGCTTCATATAAAAAACTTTTTTCATGTATACTATGTAAACATTTCGCCATGTGTAAATAATAAAATGAAATAATTTTTTAATTTTGATCAATATATTTAAAAAGAAAATACTAGTAATAATCTAATAAATCTATTATATACTAAATGAAATTGCAAATACTGTTTACACTAAATATTGTGGAAGAATATTTTATGGAAAAAAAAGAAGAAAGCAAAAAATATTAAGAGAATTGAAATTGTATTCCCCGACAAATGGTATATAATTATCCAGAAAAAGGATATACTCGCAAAACGCAGACAGAGCGCGGTGTGTATCCAGAAAGGGAGTAAAAGAATAAAGGGGAATCATGGCACAAAAGAAGGGTAAAAAAAGAAAAAAGAAAATAAAAAATGC
>USJA01000126.1 GCA_900554875.1 uncultured Clostridium sp.
ACGACGCTCTTCCGATCTTTTTTAACATAAAAGCTCCTTAACATCTATTTTTATACTATTATATTGTACTATTTTTTGCCTTAAAAGTCAAGAAATATGGTAATATCAAAAATAAACAAAAAAATACACTATAGAGCTAGAATTATTATTCTGTCTACGGTGTGTGAACATAATAGATATAAATTATAATTTTATTATTTTGGGTTAATATATTAATATATAAACTTAAAAAATGGAAAACGTTTATATTGCACAAATAAACTTTGTTTTTTTAATATATGAATTATTCCATTTTAGATGTAAAATATATATATAATAGAATACAAGGAGGTAAAAAATGAGTATAGATATTGATTTCAAGAAAAGCAAAGTAAATGCAAGTTATAAGACAATATACTTAAAAAATGATACTATTGATAAAATAAATGAAATAGCAAATAAAAATGATACATCATTTAATAATATTGTCGTTAATATGATAGAATATTGCATAAAAGAAGGTTTCTCATCTTAATTTTATATTCACTAAAAACTAAATAATATATGGGGTGGTTTACACCTCATATATTATTTTAAATTTTTATAGTTGATTTATCTTCCATATAAAGCTTATCAGCTATCATTGCTATAAACTCAGAATTAGTCGGTTTTCCTTTATTAGAATTTACTGTATAACCAAATATTTTATCATGCATTTCTATTTGACCCCTATTCCATGCAACTTCTATTGCATGCCTTATTGCTCTTTCAACTCTAGACGGAGTAGTATTAAATTTCTTTGCAAGAGTTGGATATAAAGTTTTTGTTATAGAATTAATTACATCTTGATTATCAACAGCAAGTAGTATTGCTTCCCTTATGTATTGATATCCTTTAATGTGTGCAGGCACCCCTACATCATGTATTATATTTGTTACTCTAACTTCCATAGGAGTATTCTTTGAATTATTTCTATTTATAGTTGCACTATTATAATACATTGGAGTTGATATAGAACCTATTTGTTGTTCTTCTACCAAATCTCTTAATCTTTCAGTTAATGTTGCCATATCAAAAGGTTTTACCACATAATACGTAGCTCCTAATGATATTGCTTTTTGAGTTATTTTCTCTTGTCCAATAGCCGACATTACAATTGTAGTTGGTTTCTCATTTTCTTCCTCTCTAACCATTTCTTCTAGAACAGATAAACCATCCTTTTCAGGCATAATAACATCCAAAAGTAATATATCTGGTTTACATGTATTTATAATGTTAACTGCATTTTTTCCATCATATGCAGTTGCAATCACTTCCATATCTGTTTGTGAATTTATAAACATACTTAATAACTTCACAAACTCTTTATTATCATCTACAATCATAATTTTAGTTTTACTATTCATCAAAATCCTCCTATCATTTAACTAACAACGCAAGACCAATTATATATAATTTTGCCTAAAAAATCAAGGATTTTTAGCGTTTTTTACCATCGAGTTTTGTCGAAATCAATACAATTACATTAATTTTTAAACTTTTTTTTATTTTCATAAATTTTCCAGTATTTTTTTAAATAAAAATCACAAATTAATAACAGTAAAACATCTTTTTATCGAATATTGTTTTACTAAAAATTGGAGGTGAATTAAATGGCAAAATCTAAAAGTAACCCACAAGCAAGAGCTGCTTTAGATAAATTTAAATATGAAGTAGCAAACGAAATAGGTGTTAACCTAAAACAAGGATACAATGGTGATTTAACTTCTAAACAAGCTGGTTCTATCGGTGGTGAAATGGTTAAAAAACTAGTAGCTAAAGCTGCTAATGACATGCAACAAGGTCAATAATTATTAATATAACATGCTAAAAAGCAGGAATATATTTCTTTCCTGCTTTTTTCATTTTTAATTTTTTTGCCATAGTAACATAGGATATCCATTATTTTTACTTAATTTACTCTTTGCATATTCTTCACCAAGCATTTTTAAAAAGTCATCAGATTTCATAAATTCGCTTGTAATAACAGTTCCATCATCTAATGTTTGATTTAAAAAATAAGTATTCTCTATATTTCCTTCATTTTCAAAGTAAATTTGGCACCCTTTATAATTATTACCAAGATAACATTTACCTACGTTATAAGACGATGATATGTTGCCCTTATTTTCGACCACTAAACCACCATAAGGTTTTCCATATGTTGATTTCCTTGAATATATATCACCAAGATTATAGCAGTTTACCATTTTCCCTGAACTTCCTAAAGTTTCAATAATACCTGATGATCTATTGTTAGCACTTATTTTACCATAATTTACACAATCATATATCTCACCGTTGCCACTATTAGTAGAAATGATTCCTGAAGCATAACCTGACTCTACATTTCCATAATTTATACATCTAATTATTTTTCCAAACGATGGTATACGAGTATTATTAAGTCCTCCTACAATTCCTCCAACCAAATAGCCATCTGATCGATTATATCCTAAAACATTACCATAGTTTGTACAGTCTATTATTTCACTTTCATCTGATTCAATATATTAACAAATTCCACCTAAAAAGTATCCATTTCCATAGTATTTATTTGCATATACATTTCCATAATTTTTACAATTTAATACTTTAGAACTATTTGATAAAATCAATCCAGATACATAAAACAAAAGGTCCCCCTCTTTTTCTGATATAACATCAGCATTATTAACACAGTTTTCTACTAAAGCATTTTTCCTATTATAAATTAACAAAGATGATAATTTTCCTACTTGTGTTTTAAAATAGCAATTTTTACCTATTATTATGTTTTTAATTACCCCATAATTTTCATATATAAAGGCTTGGTTTTGATCCTTATTTATATATATTCCCTCTATTTTTTGATTGCACCCATCTAGTATCGTTCCAGTTGGAATAACTGTTATTGGAGACCAGGCTTCACCTGAAATTAATGTTCCATCCTCATTCCACTTTGTTCCTAAATTTATATCCTCAAGTATATATGCTTTATTATATCCATTTTCACAAAACTCTTTATTCGTTATTTTTTCTTGAAATTGTTTAAGCGTAACCATCCTTTCGTCATTTTTATTCTCGGCTTCTTGCTTAGTAGTTTCATTTACAATTTTTAAATATTTACTTTCTTTTTCAACACCATTTTCTTTAAGTATTGATATTTCTGTCTCACTAAACATTTTATCTTTATATACAATATTATTTGCTTCAATTGCATATTTTTTTGAATATTTTTTATAACCGTTCACCTAATATATCATCAATATTTCCAAACAATTTTATGTCAGATTTTTCTTTTTCATATTCTATATTTAACTTTTTCATTTCAATTGCATCTTTTAAATTGTATATATCATTTAACATTGCCGCTTTTTTTGCATTAAATACTATATTGTTTTTAGATATTGATAAAATAATTACAGATGCTAAAATTATTATAACTATTATAGTAATTATTAATACTAATAA
>USJA01000127.1 GCA_900554875.1 uncultured Clostridium sp.
ACATACTGTATAATCATTATTTAAGACAAGGAGTGGAACTTCACCTTTTTGAGTAATATCTAAAATATATTTATATGCCTTATCTGGATCAGTCTCAAAAGATATTCTTTCGTCTCTATATTTTAATATATCTAATCTATATATTGCGTTTATAAACTGTTGATCATCGTCTTCTAATTTATTTTTTTCATTTTCTCGTTCATCTTTAGAAAAATCATTACTTACTATGTAGTTTTCATATTTTTTAAATCCTGAATTATCAGATTTAGAATTCAAATAATAATATGAAAAATTATAATCATTAAATTCTTTTTTGTATTTATTAGATATTTCAAGTACACCATTATTAACTGATGTGGACATAAAATCATTTGGAGTGTCTTGCATAAACTTTAAATCTTTTAATTCGTAATTACATAATAGAGAATTTTTATTTGTATTACCGATATTAATTTCATAGCCTGATGCTTTTAACATTTCACCAGTTTGAGTGTTTTTAACAGATATATCACTTAATTTACTTCTCATTGTTCCTTCGTAGTATAATTTTGAAAAAAGAGACATACCATACGTTGCTCCATAATTACTTGATGTAGTTGAAAAGTTTTGAACTGGCATTCCATTTTTCTTTGCTAAAAAATCATTATTTCTATATATTATATAATCATCATTTGAATCTTTATTTAAATCAACAAAGCCGTAATTTATTTCAGCTGAAATAAGTTCAAAAATATCACTTAAAACCTCTGAATTTAATGCATAGTAATATTTTCCACTTGTTTCTGTAGCAATTTTTTGTAATACTTCTGTATCTAAGTCATCTCCTAATCCAATTGTAAATACTCTAACGCCTTTTTCCTTTGCTTCTTTTGTAGCTTTTTCTATTTTGCTACCATCATACCCCTTAACTCCTCCTGTATCTTTTCCATCTGTAAGAAGTATCATGTATTTTCTTACTTCTTTATTTTTAGCATCAAACTGTTTTAAACCACCTTCTAATGCATTTCCAATATATGTTCCTGTAAATTTTTCAGTTAAAGTTTTAATACTGTTTATTTTTTCTTTAACTTTTTCTTTATCGCTAGTTAAAGGACAAAGTTCTTCATACTCAAACGTAAACTTACCAGCACCAAATTTATAATCTCCTTTTAATTTATCAACTATTCTATTAGATAAATCTACTCTCTTAAATTGTGTATCATTTTCCTCACTTTCATTAACAATTTCTGATGAATACATTGAACCCGAGTTATCAATTACAAACATTAATTCAGTTGATACCTTTTCTTTCATTTTTGAAGAGTCGGCAATAAAATATTTACCGCTATCTGTAATTTTAGCTGATATTGTTGATAAATCCGCATTTACTTTTGAATCTTGTTTTATAAATTTGTTATTTTCAATATCCATTTTATACACTACAAGTGATGATTCGACAAGTCCTTTTTGAGACACTGAATTTTTATCATATTTTATATTCATATTTGCACTATCAACAGTTCCTTTTAAATCTACACTATACACTTTTGATAAAACGGCTGAAATTTCATTTATAGTTTTTAAATCATACATATCAACTGTTGTTTTTGAAATATTGTCAGTTCCATTGACTTCTATTTCTACACCAATATCCTCTAATTTTAAACTGTATTTTGATTTTCTTTCATCATCTTGAACTGAATCACTTTTACTTTCTTTTTCACTTGGATTTAATCCTAATACTACTTCAGCTCCATCCCCAACAACATCACCATCTGTGTCCTGTTTATCAGGATCTGTATTTGATTTTTCATTTTCATAATTATTACTTAATCCATCATCATCTTTATCTATATATTCAATATTATCATTATTTTGTAAAGAAAGTTCACCTAACTGATTTTCAAGTAATGTGATATTTTTACTTTTTGTTTTTCCATTTGATGTTACTGTTATAGTATAGGTTCCTTCTTTTTTTGGCAATTCCCATACCACATCGTTTCCCTTGTTTGCATTTAAGCTTCCATCTGAAACCTGCCAATCTATATCAAATTTCTTTCCAGATTTTTTTTCGGCAACAGCTCCTATTTTTATTTGATTTTTCATGGTTGCAATCACATCTGCATCATCACCCGTAAATGATATTTTAATTGGATCATATATGGCAGAAAAAATTATCATACCAATAATTAATGCAATAATTACACCTACAACTATTAATATTATTTTTTTGTAATCTTCCCATATTTCCTGTATAATTTCCATGTTTACCTCCTAATTATTTTGCAATACAATATATGTGTTTAAAATATTGTAATAGTTAAATTTATTTTGATTCTTATCTATAAATTTGGTATATTTATCATCTTGAAAAACGTAAACCATTTTATCTGGTATAGCTCTTACATTTGAATCAACAGCAAATTCAACTAAGTTTTCATCTTTATTATTGTCTAATATTTTTTTAAACTTAATCGAAAAATTATCACTATTTGATATATATTTTACCGTTTTAATATAATAATTATACTTTGTAGAAACTGCATCTGGTATTTTTTCTTCCAAATCAATCGTATTTGATTTCTTTATTTGTTCACCTGTTATATTAAAATATGAATGAATTATTTCTTCAGATTGATCTTTTTCATTTTTTATAGATTTATCTGATGTTAAATCAACATGATACCATTCATTTTCTAAATTAACCATATTCCAAGCATGTGCTTGATTTTGCAGATATCCTGTTATCATTATATTATCAATTCCAACTTTATTTAGAGCAATCATAAAAGTCTTTGATAACCCATCACATACCGCTTTTTTTGACACCAAACATCCATAAATACTGTGACTTTCTTCAGGCACCTCATTTATATCTGTATATTTATAATATGTTGCTATTTTACATATTTTATCATGTATATATAGCTCAGCTTCAAATGGATCCATATTCTTAGCTTCATTCACAATTGGATTTAAAACATCATTTATCTCACTTATTTTATTATTTAAATCGTTTTTATCCTTTACAGAATAGCTAAGTTCAACTTCAATTCTTTTCGAATTTACCAAATCTATTGTTGATACAGTATAATCATTATTTACATAGAATACTTCTGGATGATCTAAAAACAAATTTTGAATTGCTCCTTTTACATCTTGCATTGTGGTATTATCATCCACATAATTGTAATCTTTTATTTTAACTTTAGTATTCAAGTTTTTTATTGATAGTGCTATTTCTCTGTATATACTCTTTTGCTGTTCACTTAATGTATTATAATAAAAATTATTACTAATTGAATTTAATTCATTAATTTGTAATTCACTTATATCTGATATCGTATCACTCTCTTGCGAAAATTTATCTACTGCATCCTCCATACTAATTACAATTTGATTTGCTAATTTTTTATCAGTTACGATTAAAAAAGTAAAAAATATAACTATAA
>USJA01000128.1 GCA_900554875.1 uncultured Clostridium sp.
AACTTTCCTAAAATAGGAAAGTTGGATTTTATTTATATTATACCAAATATAGCAAGTATTCTCTTTAATGGATTTTTAGCATCTTTTTTATTATATATTGCAGGTAGATTAGATTTTTGATTTGAAAAGCTGAAAATTGAAAAATTTTCTGAAAGTTTAATTAGTTTAGGAATAAATTCACCATCTTTATTAATTAATTTTAATATGCTAAAACTATTACTTTGCCTTATAACAATTATTTTGAAATCATTATATCTTGTCATGTATATATCTTCAATTTTTATACTATTGAAGTTACTATTATATTTTCTAATACATGTAATTATTTTCTCAATTGTTGCAATATTTGAAGAAACAGCAGATGGATTGTTTAGCAGATACCCTAAACTATCTAATTGTAATTTTTTAGTATTATTTGAAAGGTTTTTTGCCACCTTATTAAGAGATGATACCTCCACTAGTTGCATAAATTCATTATCAACATTTAGAGCTACTATATTAGTTTTAGTGTCAATGCCTAATCCTTCTAATTTTCTAAAAAACATATTTTTATATATTTTAATATATTTATCACTTGAAATTATCTCATTTACAATGCTATACTTAATTTTTTCAATTAAATTAGAGGCAGTACTTTCACCACTACTTAAAAGATCATGAGATATAGTTTCAAAAAGAGCAGTCTTTAGCTTTTTATTTGAAATTAAAAGTATTTTATCTAAAGTCTTAAGTTTGATTGCATATTCAATAACAGAATAGCGCGCCTTTTCACTTAAAAGAATATCTATTAATGTTTTTTGTAGTTTAGAAACACTTTTTATAATATCTTCTTCGAGTTCGTTTATTTTTCCAGATAAACTATTCTGAGATGCTAGATCATCTTCGTCAATATCATCTGGTGAGAGTTTAATTAAAGTACTTTCAATTGCAAGTTTAATTTTTTTCTCTTCTTTTTTTAGATCATCTAAACTATTAGAAAGAATATTCTTTTTTATATTGATATAATTTGTGTTTAATTTGTTGTTTAGGAAACATAATTTGTTATAATTTGAATACATTCTGCTTATATTATCAAAATTTTCTAAAAGCTTATCCAAATTATTTACTTTACTTTTAGCAAAAAAGCGTTTTAAATATTTATTTGGAGAAATGGAGAAAAGGTTATTGTATAATTCCTCTTCGTTTAAGTTTAGGGTATAGCATATTTGACTTAATATTTTTCCTTCCAAAAAATATATATCATTATCACTTTTTATTATGTTACCAAGAAAGTCACTACTAAAAGTTCTATAAGTTGGAACAATACTTAATGTTTCTGGTACTGTATATAAAAGTCTACAAACAAGATTTGAAACAACAGCTCTATTTATTCCAAAATTTTTATGAATTATTTTATAATTTGCTTTAGAAAGGGTTGCAGTTGAATAGCCTACAGCATATGTACCATCATTTATTTCTGTTGTAGTTATAACATACAAAATACGTAAGTAGATTGATTCAATATTGTTTATATCTTTTATATATAGCTCTTTTTTCACAGCGTCATAATATCCTGATTTATAATCTAAGCCAATTGTTTTTCCTAAAATTAAAGTATCAACATTTTCATATAATTTTTTTTCTAACTTTTTAACCTTAGAATTTGAAATGTAACCAAAGTCAACCAATTTTTCGAAAAGAGAAGAAATAACAGCCATAAAATTGTCTGGTACATTACATTTCTCTTGTAACTTATCTAAAAAATTTATCATTTTCATCCTCCGTAAAAAAATATAAAAATTTCATATATCATTGTATATCAAAATTAAAAAATATACAAGAGAAAGTTAAAAAAAAGCAAAAAGAATTATAAATCGACTTGACCACAAATTCTTTTTGCTGATTTTATTAATTTTTATAATTTTCTTTTACTATTTCATTACTTCTTTCTAAAGCAAGAGCTTTATCTGGTACATTTTTTGTTATAACAGATCCAGCACCAACGACCGCATCATTTCCAACAGTAATAGGAGCAATTAGGGTAGAGTTACATCCGATGAATGCACCATCTTTAATTTCAGTTCTATTCTTTTCCCACTTTGTATTCATGTTTGCAGTAATAACTCCACATGCAATTTCAACATTTTTACCTATTGTTGCATCCCCAGTATAAATTAAATGAGGTATTTTTGTATTTTCACCAACAATAACATTTTTAGTTTCGGCAAAGCTTCCAACCTTGCAATTATTTGCAATATTACATTTAGGACGTATATGTGCAAATGGACCTATTTTACAATTGTCAGAAATAGAACTTTCCGTAACTTTGCTAGTTTCAACAGATACGTTATTTCCAATTTTTGATGATATTATATGAGAGTTTGGACCGATAACACAATTTTCTCCTATAACAGTTTCACCTTGTATATTAGTTCCTGGATATATAATTGTATCTTTACCAATCTTAGCATCTATACTAATGTATGTACTAGAAGGATCAATTAAAGTAACACCGTTTGCCATGTGTAATTTTCTTGTTTTGTTAAGTAAAGTGCAAGTAGCAAGGGATAATTCTTCACGAGAGTTTATACCTTGAAATTCAGACATGTCGGCAATAGTACAAACTCCAAAATTAAATCCTGCTTTTTTTATATGTACAGGTATATCTGTGATATAGTATTCATTTTGTGCATTATTGTCGTCTAGTTTATCAAAAGAATCTTTTAGGAGTTTACCTTTAAAGCAATATACACCAATATTTACTTCTTTTACTCTTTCTTCATCTTCATTACAGTCTTTTCTTTCAACAATCCTTTCTAAATTGCCTTTGCTATCACGTATAACACGACCAAGTGAACCTGGATGGTCAACTATTCCAGAAAGTACTACTCCACCATAATTTCCTTGTTCACAAAAAGAAATCATAGATTTAATCGTTTTAGAAGATATAAGTGGTTGATCACCATTTATAACAAGTACCAAGTCATCATCATTTATATTATTTTTAGCCTGCATTACTGCATGACCAGTTCCAAGTTGTAATTCTTGTAAACAGAATTTTATATTATTATTTCTGTTTTTGACGTGTTCAACTACTTGATCAGCCTTATGGCCAACCACTATGTTTATATCATTAATTCCAGCTCCTTCACAAGCATCACACACATAATCTATAGCACATCTATCATATATTTTATGTAGAACTTTTGGAAGTTCTGATTTCATTCTTGTTCCTTTTCCTGCAGCTAGTATAACTGCTTTTAAATTTGACATTAAATCTCCTCCTTTGAAATTCATATATGTACATGAATTTTACAATGATATTGTAGCACAAATTGTTTTTAATGTAAAGAAATGGTATACATAAGTAAAAAAAATTATGAAAGAAATGTGATAATGTCTTAAGTAAAAAAATGAGAAAATGTCCCA
>USJA01000129.1 GCA_900554875.1 uncultured Clostridium sp.
TCTTTTTATATAAATGTTTACATATTTTAACTAAAATGGTATAATATGCATATAAAATTGGAGTGATTAATTTGTTTAATATATTTACTAGAGAAGGATTTATAGCTTTTTTATATACCTTACCAGCACTTTTACTTTGCCTTTCTATACATGAGTATGCTCATGCATATATTGCGTATAGACTTGGAGATAGAACGCAAAAGGCAATGGGCAGACTTACATTAAATCCATTGGCACATATTGATATTGTGGGATTTATTTGTATTGCTTTGTTTGGATTTGGTTGGGGAAAGCCTGTAATGATTGACGATAGAAATTTTAAAAATAAAGCTGCTGGTAATGCACTGACTGCTTTTGCAGGTCCATTGTCTAATATTATTATGGCTATTTTCTTTACTATTGTACTAAAAGTATTATGTATAACAGGTGTTATTATACCAACTATTAACTCTGCAGTGGGTTCGATTATATTAAATATGTTAGTACTTATTATACAATTTAATGTTGTTTTTGCTATATTTAATTTAATTCCTATTCCACCATTTGATGGTTCAAGAATTTTATATTTTTTCTTGCCTTTAAAAGGAAGGGAGATTATGTATAAAATAGAGCAATATTCTTTTGTAATTGTTCTTGCAGTTTTAATGACTGGCGTAGGAAGTAGATTAGTAAGTCCAATAGTAAACTTTGTACTTGGACTTATTGCAAAATTTATTATGCTATAAAGGAGAAATATTGATGATTTGTTTGAGTATAGAAAGTAGCTGTGATGAAACAGCAGTTGCAATAATTAAAGATAAAAGGGAAGTTTTAGCAAACATTGTGTCAACACAAATAGATATACACAAAAAATATGGGGGAGTTGTGCCTGAAATTGCTTCAAGGGAACATATTTCAAATATACCTTTTGTTGTAGAAGAAGCTTTAAAAAAGGCTAATATTACATTTAATGATATAGATTATATAGGTGTTACATATGGACCAGGACTTGTTGGAGCATTGCTTGTAGGAGTTGCATATGCAAAAGCACTTGCGTATACACTTAATATTCCTATAGTTCCAACTAATCATATGCATGGGCATATTGCAGCAAATTATATTTCTTATCCTGATTTAAAACCACCTTTCTTGTCATTAGTAGTTTCAGGTGGTCATACAAACTTGGTATATGTTGAAGATTATACTAAATTTAAAATGATTGCAAAAACTCGCGATGATGCTGTAGGAGAAGCTTTTGACAAAGTTGCAAGAGTACTTGGATTGCCATATCCGGGTGGACCTGAGGTTTCAAAACTTGCAGAAAAAGGTAAGAATTCCTATAAACTTCCTAAAACAAAGTTTGATAATTATGATTTTAGTTTTAGTGGTATAAAAACAGCTGTGATTAATCTTGCTCATAAAGAGGGAGAAAAATTAAGAAAAGAGGATTTAGCATGTTCTTTTGAAACTACAGTATGTGAAGAATTAGTGGACACAACGATATCTGTTATGAATGATTTAAAAATAAAAAAAGTTGTACTGGCAGGTGGCGTTTCTGCAAACAAATACTTAAGAGGATTACTTAAAGAAAGAGTAAATGCAAATAATTTTGAAGTATATATGCCAGAACTTAAATATTGTACAGATAATGCTGCGATGATTGGTGTTGCAGCAAGCTATAATTATGAATCAGGAAAATATTTTGATATAAAAGATAAATTAGAATTAAATGCTGTTGCCAATTTAAAAATTGATGAATAAGTTATTGGGGTGAGTAAAGTGACAAAGGTTACTGTTAAAACTTTTTTAGATGCAGAAAAATACAAGGAACTTATTGAAAAGTATAACAATATTTTACATACTGAAAAGCAGGTTGTTTTTTTCTTTGAAAATAGTCAGCTTAGGTTTATTAGGACAAAGAGATATTGTGGATTAAGTTTTAAGGAAAAAATTGTTAAAATTGATAATGAATACTTAGAAAATATGGATTATATTTTGAACTCTATTGGGCTTATTCCTAGTGTAAAATGGTATAGAACAAGAAGTAAGGCAAATCTTGAGTATGAAATTTCAATTAATTTAGATTATGTTGTCGGTTACGGTTATTTAATTGAAGTAAATAAAATTATTCAGGATGATTCAAAGATTGACATTACTAAAATAGAACTTGGAAATTTTATAGAAAGTTTGGATATAGAATTGTTGGATCAAAGTATAATAAAAGAAAAATATGATGAATATATTTTAAATTGGAAGAGACTAACAAATAAAGTAAGTGAAGAAATATTTTTAAGGTAAAGGAGCAAAGTTTACATGGAAGTTTATGGAATTTCTGATTTACATTTGTCATTCGGAACAAATAAACCTATGGATATATTTGGGTGTAAATGGAAAAATTATGAAGAAAAAGTAAAGGAAAATTGGAATAATACAGCTTTGGATGATGATGTTATAATAATTCCAGGTGATATTTCATGGGCAATGACATTTAAAGAAGCATTAAAAGATTTCGAATATATAAATAATATGAAAGGTAAAAAGATTATTCTAAAAGGAAATCATGATTATTACTTTTCAACGAAAACAAAGGTAAATAAGTTTTTAGACGAAAATAGTTTTGATACAATAAAAGTGTTATTTAATGATGCTATTGATACAGAAAAATATATTATTTGTGGTACAAGAGGATGGGGGAAGACTGAAAATAAAGATAAAGAACTTTATAAAAAAATAATGAAAAGGGAAGAAGGCAGACTTAAAATTTCACTTGATAGGGGCATGGAAATAAAGAAAGAATATCTGGAAAAGGGTATAAACAAAGATATATTAGTTGCTATGCATTTTCCACCATTTTCAGGAGAGTTTAAAAGTATTATGGAAGAATATGGGGTAAAAAAGTGCATTTATGGACATTTGCATGGTTTTGCCCATTCATTAGTTAAAGAAGGAATAATAGATGGTATTGAGTATGTAATGGTTGGATGTGATTATACAGGATTTAAATTAATAAAATTATAAGAAAACTATTGCAAAAAAATAAAAATAATGTTACAATATTTGTTATAATAAATATATAGGGGTGTAGTTCATCGGTAGAATAAGAGTCTCCAAAACTCCAGAGGAGGGTTCGATTCCTTCCACCCCTGCCAAATATTGTAATCAAAAGAGTTTCAGTAAAAAATACTGGTTAAATTTTGTATAAACCAGTTACTGGAACTTTTTTTACTTTATATATATACTTTTTTTACAGTTAGAGCTTAATTTACATTGCATAACTGATGGCTTATATTTTGTTTTTAATATAAAAAAATTAGTTATAAAAGAAAGCCTAACAAAAGAGTTAGACTTTAGGTAGGTTGCACAAAGTGCTAATGAATTTTTAATTCACTATTATAATATTATATTTTCATATTATTTAT
>USJA01000130.1 GCA_900554875.1 uncultured Clostridium sp.
CTATATTTTCACCAGCATTTATATTATAATATGATGATGGAGTATCACTAACAATTATAGTTTCTGCTATTACAACGCTATTTGTATATTCTTGTATTTCTGATACGAAAGGTGCCAAAACTTTTACTTCTGATGTAACCTCAAAAACTAAACTATGTCTTGTTTGATTTATTCCAGCACTTTCAAACTTTGATTTTATTTCACCCTTTACATCTCCTAATGGAAAAGTCTTAAGAGAAATCTTAGGGCCATATCCACTTACGACATTTTCACTAAATATTATACCAAGAGGAAGTGTAACTTTTCCATCTTCATAACTTTGTAAATTTTTTTCGATATCATTTGTTATATTTGTGGTTAGTTTATTTATTTCAAGGGAATTGGCACTAAGTGATGTTACCTTACCATTATTATCTTTATTAATTGTTACTAAATTTTCATACTTTACGTTTTCAATGTTTTTGTATACAGCATCATTTGTACATTTAACTGCAATATTTCTTGCACTATTTTCTGATACCTTTAGTATTGCTGGCCTCACTTTATTACTAAACGTATAAAAAATAACAATAAAAAGAAATATAAAAATAAATAAAAAGACAAATGGTTTTTTAAAACTCATTTGTCTTAAAGTTAGAGCATAATATTTTGCTCTCATTTTTACCTTATTACAAATATTTTCTGGCCAACATTAATTTTATCTGGATCTAAAATATCCTCATTGGTCTTCAATATCTTTTCAACACTGGTTTTGTATTTTTTTGCAATATTCCATAAGGAATCACCTGGTTTTACTATGTATATATTCATACTATCTAATGAATCAAAGTCTAGTTTATCTCCATCAACTTTATCTATAATATTTATATTTGCAACATTTTCAACATAACATCTTGCCATAATATTCATATCAATATCTATATCTCTTCCGCTTTGCGTAAGGTTTATTCCATTATTTGAAATATCAACTGTTATCTTAGCATCAGATGTAACATTTTCAAGAGTAACATCTGCATTTACTAAAACATCAATTTGTTTTGTATCTAACTCACTATTTTCAGTATTTTGAGTTATTATATTTACTTTTGCATTACCTTCTATATGAACACTATTATCTGGATTTATGCTTGAATTAACCGAATTTACATCTAAAGTATAATCTATTACATTTGTGTTTTCAGGTAATATATTTGAAAGGTTTTCTCTTACCTCAATATTCTTTTTAATAACAAAGTCCTTTTTTACAACATCTAACTCTGTTCTATCATAATTTAACTCTCGAGTCTGACTGTAAAAATCGTCAACATATTCTATTTCTTCATCTTCAAACATTGTAACATCTGCTTCTATTCTGTAATCTGCACTCATTGTTTTTGAGCTTTCAATATCGGATTTTTGTCTTAAATCAAAATTTTGTAAATTATATTCAATTTCAAATTTAGATCTGTCATTTATATTTTCAAGTTCAATCATAGCGGAAAAAGGAATCATAAGCTTTGTCTTTTTTACTTTTTTTTCCTCTGAATCTGGAAGGTATAACATACAAGCTTCAATATCTCCTTTTACCATTATTTTGTTATAACTTTCCTTATACTCTGTATTTTTTATTTTTGTATTTAAATCTAATATTTCAAAAAAATCTTCAGCATCCTTTGGAAGCATTACATCATCTTTTGATGCTATAATACTTTTTTTATGTTGTAGTATATTACTAAAATTTCCTGTACACATTTTACATTCAATATTTTCTTCAGGATCAAAAGAATTAATTAAGCTTACATTAGTAGTACATTTACCTCTTACCCTAAAACAAACTTCAGATTTAACTGATATCTTTCTTTCATTTGGTAATGCGTAAATTACATTTTTAACATTTGGGACCACTGTTACATTCATATCTTTAGAAATTCCCTTAGCTTCTATATTTTGAGTAAAAGGATAACTTGCAAAAAGTCCTCTAGTATTAAATTTTTCATCATCAACCCTATATATAACGAAATAATTTAATTTACCAACTACTTTTAATCTATCCTCCATAATTTCAACATCAGATACATATGGTGTAACATTTACGTATACTATTTTTAGTGCATCTGGTTTAGTATCTGGCACTATAATATCTTGTTCCATCCATTCACTTACGCACTCATTTATGCAGCATTTATTTAAATTTAAATTCTTTTTTTGTGAAGTTATTTGCATATTATTTCCCCCTCATATATTTATATTACACTATATGTACATGAAAAAATTATATGCATTTTATTCACAAATTTTATATATTTGACATACTATATATTAGTTGAATATTTATTATTCAACATTAGATATTTATCTTTATTGATAAACATAAACTATATATATAATCTCCTTGAGTTTTCGGGCTTACCACTTTATAATTTAAATGGTAAGCCTTTATATTTTTTAAGTAGAAATCTTACTTAATATAACGTTAGCATCTTTTTTTCTTACATATCCAGATGAAATTTTACTGTTTTTTAATGTTCCTAAAATACTCATATATATCTTGCAAACCCCAAGTCTATTTGAGATAATTCCCTCTCTTAAACTTATATTTTCAACCTTAGCATATTTTATAACCTGCATTCTTTTTAAAAATATACCATTTACCACACAAATATATTTATCTAGAATAACGACTCTTTTTATAAAATATATAACAAAAATTAATATTAAAAGAATAACGGATATCGCAACAGCAATTTTGATATTTACATATATAGCTGGAATTACTAAAACAAGCATAATAATCATTATTTTTGTACCAAACACCGCTATACTTTGTTTTGGTTGCCTTTTATTTATCAATGGAATATTATATTCTGGTAAAATTAATTTTAATAACTCTACAACTTTTTTCTTTCTTGTAATTGGAAATATCATATCAAGTTTATTTTTTCTATCTCCTATACCTGAGATAATCGCATTTAACTTAAAACATCCAAATATAGCACAAAGAAATGGTACATCTACTATAAGTCCATTTATCTTACTTACTGGAATAATATATAGCTTTTTTGTAAAAAAGCCAAATGATATGTATATATTATTATTTTTTCTTTTTACATAATAACATATATATTTTAATAGATTTTTTAGCACACTATATATAACAGGAAAAATAAATCCCAAAAGTGTAATTATTAAGCCTAAAATATCATACACAATACTTTTTAATAAGCTTCCATTTTCTATCATATTAAAAATTAGTAATATAAAGTTTATAATAACAATAATTGATGATATAGGAATACTTAAAATGCTATGTTTTAGTATATCTAATTTAGTAAACTTAATACAATTACTTTTACATACCATTTCCTCTTCATTATACCCATTTTCTTTTAAAAATTAGATC
>USJA01000131.1 GCA_900554875.1 uncultured Clostridium sp.
TGGAAAGATACAATAGCAAGTGTAGAAGATGGGGTACCAATTCCAAAAGGATTTACATATAAAGAGGGAACTAAAGATACAGGCCTTGTAATACAAGATAAAAAAGGTAATGAATTTGTATGGGTACCTGCAACTGAGAGTTCATATGCAAAATATACATATTTTTATGGAGCTATACCAACAGGTGATGATACTTTACCAAATGGTATAACAGATGAAACAGCAGATGTAGTAAAATATGGAGGCTTTTATATAGGAAGATATGAAGCAGGAATACCTGAGGGAGATACGTCTCCAAGTAATAAAACAGGAATACCTGTGACTAAAAAAGGTGTAACAGTTTGGACAGGTATACAATATGGCAATGCAAAAGCAAGTGCAGAAAGTATGATAAGTAATGAATATGTACAAACAGGATTAATAACAGGAAAAGCATGGGATACAATATGTCAATTTATAGGAGGTAGTTTAAGTAGTATAAATGCATCAGCAAGTTTAACAGATAGTAGATATTATGGAAATTATAGGGATTCTCTTGCACCGGCTAATGAAAATAGTGGAAATAAAAGAACTGCAGGATTTAATGAAAATTGGAAAATAAAAAATATCTATGATTTAGCAGGAAATGTATGGGAATTGACAAGCGAGATTGCTAACAGTTCTGATCTCATTAATCGTGGCGGTAGCTACTATAATGGCGGTATCGACGATCCTGTTTTGTATCGTCTCTGCGAGGGTGCCTCGTACACGGATGGCGATACAGGATTTCGTCTTAGACTTTATATCAAGTAGCACAGACCACTGTCTGGTGTACTAGAAGTTTAGTATGATCTTGTCAAGATTAGTGTGTAAATTTTTTATATTAATATTGTTACTAAAATTTTAGATTCTAGTCTGAATAGTAACAAATAAATTTTATAATATACTTCAATTCGTAAAGTATTAGTATAAAAATATAATTTAGATTTATAAACTATATATTTTTACTTTAATTTATCATTTTTAATTGTATATTTATTATAAGAAAGAAATAAAGTATTCTATATTTATGTTTATAGAATGCTTTATTTCAAAAAAAGCGTAAAATATCCCTATATATTTTTTACCATCTGGGATTTTCTATTATTCTCTTTATTTTATCCCTTTTATTAATATCAATTTCAGCATATGAATCTAAAAGTACTGAAAAATTAATAATTCCAAATGTTTTCTTATAAAATATTAACAATTTTTTTACAGGCACGAATCTATCTTTAAATTTTTTTCTATAATTTTTTATTATTGTCTCTAAGCTTTGATTTTGATATTTACTTCCTTCTTCTGTATTTTTATATATAATGTACATCATATATCCTAGAAGCATTGTTACCACATGAAATACTATGAATAAATACTTAGTACTTCGAAAATTAGCTAATCCCCAAACATCTTTTAATTGTCTAAAATCTTCTTCAATTTCAGGTCTTGTTTCATATCTTCCTAAAATTTCAGATGCAGTTAATGATTTGTTTGTACACATCAAAGCAATATATTTAAAATTTTTCTTTTTATATGTTATATCATCTTCAGTTAAATATTTACTTTCCATTGGTATTTGTACGACACATACATTAACGTCAACATCATCATTTGTTTGATTTTCAGGCTTTTTGGATTTATTATCATTACTAGGCCATAATGTCCCTAAATCTTTGACTAAATGTATTTTTTGATCTTTTCTTTTTCGATTTGGATGATTATTCCATTTATTTTCTTCTATTGAAGTTAAAACTGCTTTTTCAAAAATATTCATATTATTTTTATCCGGTACAATAACATCTATGTCATACTCCCTTTTTAGTAAATTTATTGTATTCCTATCAATATACCCTCTGTCAAATACTAAAGTGTCGCCTTTTTTTAATGCGATGGTGTTTGTAATATTTCTGAAGCCGCCTTTAAATCATGAGTTTTAGAACCAGTCATACTTATTTTTTCAATTATTCCACCTTGAGGTAGCATCATTGTGCTACAGCTTATTTTATATCCTCTTACTTTTTCACCTTTTTTACCAATGGTTATTTCTGAATTTTCATAGTTAGAATTTTCTTTTTTTACTTCTAATAGAGTTACATCTAATTGATGAATATCATTTTTATAATTCATTTTTTTAATTACTTTTTCTACTATTTTATTGTAATAACCTATTGGCTCTTCAGGAGTATATTTATTTACAAAAGCTCTAATTTCACCTTCACTAAAGAAATCATCAGTCTCCTTTAAATTAAAACCTAACTTTTCAAGTATATTAATATCTTTTGTAGCAACAGTAATATCTGTTAATGCACATAATCTTTGTAATTTTGCACATATTGTTAATACAAGTATAGCTTCTTTTGGAACAAATTTATTATCTTTCCTTTTTTCTTGGAATGTTTCATTAATTATATCAACAATACCTAATTTATACATTACATTAATAACTTCATCGGAAAATTCAGATAGTGGAACAGTTATATATTCAATTTCACCGAATTTTAATTTTTTCAATTATTTTTGGATTGTTTTTTACGATTATACTCACAATCTCAACCACTCTCTACTAATTATATATCATATTTTTACTTTATTCCACTATTTTTTTAGATTTTTTACTTTACGGATTGAAGATAATATATAAAAAGACTTGAAAATTTTAAATGAATGATATATACTTATAGTGTTATAAATTTCAAAAATAAAATTATATATTGATTAAGAAAGGGGTTTATTAAAAAATTAAAATTATTTTATTGATATTAGTGGTTGTGTTATTGCAAGTTTGGGTTAAAATACTTATGTAGAATCTTATGATAATTATAGTTATAAGATAAAAAAATTAGTCCAAATCAAGAAATTGCGATGGATAATGGTCGAGAACAACGACCGTTAAAGAAGGGAGTGACGAAGTCACTTTTGTTCATTGCTATAATTTAACTAGCATAACAAAACCAGTAGGTAATAAAATACTATTTGTGATTATTCATTCTTTGAATGTGATGTAAAAAATCTTTTACTTTTGGGCTATGCTCCTGTGCTTGCAAGCTAAGCTTTTGCATATACTACTACAGATGTATTCAGTTTAATTATTACAATTAAAAGCTTTAGTATAGATGATGATTCGATTATTTTAGTTGATGGAAACTTTAATATAATACCTAAAAAGGAATGAAAAATAACTGTGGGGTTACTGTAAAATATTTTAGTGGCGTAGAGGTATTTTTGTAAAAAATAAATAAGTAAAATTAAATGCAAATTTAGAAGATAATTGTTTTCAAAATATTGAATCTGAAGCAGAAAACGTTGATAAAAATATTATTGGAGAGACTGAAAATCCTCAAACTAGATCGGAAGAGCGTCG
>USJA01000132.1 GCA_900554875.1 uncultured Clostridium sp.
GCTCTTCCGATCTAATAAATTTCTGGAGTATAAAAAAATATGTCAAAATTAATTTTATACAAAGTATTAAATGAAATATAAATATTTCTATTTATTTTCTTACTTTACTGCATTTTCTATTAATATACCTAACAATTTACTATACGAAAGCCCTGCATTTTCAAATAATTTAGGATACATACTAATATTTGTAAATCCTGGCATTGTATTTATTTCGTTTAAATATATATTATTTTCTTTATCTAAGAAGAAATCAATACGAGAAATATCTTTTCCATCAATTATTCTAAAAGCTTTTTTAGCTATATTTTTTATTTCAATTTCAACTTCATTTGAAATATCTGCTGGAATTATACACTTAGATTCTTTATTATTATACTTAGAATCATAATCATAAAATTTTCCTGCTGGGATAACTTCTCCTATACTTGATATTATAACATCATTATCTTCTAACACTCCACACTCTAATTCTCTTCCATCAATTTCCTCTTCTACGAGGATTTTTCTATCATATTTACTTGCAATATATATTGCTTTTATTAGTTCCTCTTTACTTTGAACTTTACTTATTCCAACTGAAGAGCCTGAGTTTGAAGGCTTTACAAACATAGGAAATTTAAGTAAATGTATTATATTGTCAGTTATTTTGTAAATATCCATCTCTGTTTCATTAAACATATCATCAACATATATATATTTATTATTATCATATCTCAAATAGACATACTTCGTTTGTTTAATTTCAGTCTGCTTAAATAAAGTTTTTTGATAAACTTTATCCATAGCAATAGCTGATGAAAGCACGTTGCAACCAACATATGGAATATTAAGCATTTCAAACATTCCCTGTATTTTTCCATCTTCTCCGTACAATCCATGTAAAACAGGAAAAACAACATCAAAATCTTTCAAATAAGTAGTAATATTTTCTAATTTACAGATACTTTCTGGAATATTAAATTCATACTCTTTATTAAAATCAACTTTATACCAACATCCATCTTTATCAATATATACCCCGCTTACAATATATTTTTCTTTATCTATGTTTTTTATAACTGACTTTGCAGATATAACAGATACATCATGTTCCGTTGATATGCCACCAAATATTACTACCACTTTTTTCATACTCTCACCTTATTTTAATTTTTTTGATATCTCATTGTATATTTCACTAAATTTCATTGAATTAGATGCTTTAAGCAATATAGCTGAATCTACAGTAATTACTTTTTCTAAAAATTTAATTGCATCGCTATTATTATCCACACTCTTAACATTTTCTTCAGGCATACCTAAAATACATGCTCCTTCTGCAATTTTTTTAGAATAATCTCCTACTGTTACAAGTAAATCTATGTTATTTTCATATACACTTTTTCCTACCTTTAAATGAAGTTCGTTTGAAAATTCCCCCAATTCTAACATATCGCCTAAAACTGCTATTTTGTATTTATCCTTAAAACTTCCTAAAAATTCAAGAGCTGCCTTCATTGAATCATAACTTGCGTTATATGCGTCATTTATTATAGTGATATTATCTTTAAAATTATCTACTTCCATTCTATTTTTTGTAAGAGAAAATTCATTTATTCCTGCTATTATATCTTTTATATCAATTTCAACTTCTCTACCAACACAAATTGCACAAAGGGCATTATATACAAAGTGTTTTCCTGATACAGGTACATTAATATTATATTTATTATTATTAAAACTTACATCAAAACTACTACTATTTGTACCAATCTCTATATTTAAAGCCATAACATCAGAATCATTATCTATTCCAAATCCAATGCTTTTATAATTTTTAAATAAATCTTTATTATTATTTAACATATCATTATCATTATTATATACAAGTACCCCATTTTCTTTCATGCCATTTAATATTTCAAGCTTTGCTTTTAAAATATTCTCTCTTGAGCCCAAATTTCCTATATGCGAAGTTCCAACATTTGTTATAACAGATACGGTAGGCTTTGCAATATTAGATAAATAATCAATTTCACCTTGATGATTCATTCCCATTTCTATTACAGCTGCTTCATGTTCCTCTTTAAGCCTTAATATTGTTAATGGAAGCCCTATATCACTATTAAAATTACCTTCTGTTTTTAGAGTATTATATTTTTTAGAAATAACACTTGCAATTATATCCTTTGTACTTGTTTTCCCAACACTACCTGTAACACCAACTACAGGAATATTAAACATTTCTCTTTTATATTTTGCAAGTAATCCTAAAGTTTTTATAGTATCTTTTACAATTATTATATTTTTATTTTTGTACTTTTCTATACAATTATCATCAATATCTATCCCCTGCAAGATACAAGTACTTGCTCCATTTTCAAACGCTTCTTCATACATAGCATTTCCATCAAAATTTCCACCTTTTATGCCAACAAATGTATCATTCTCTTTAATTTCTCTTGTATCTATTTTAAAGTTATCACATATTGCATTATTATCTCCACATACAAGAATTCCATCGCATTTTTCTATAACATCTATAACATATATATCTTTCACGGTATTTCTCCTTTATACATTTTATTTTTTTTACTATAAATTATGATAGTTTCAAATATTATATAATATTTCTAGTTACCTTTAATAATAGTTGAAGTGATATATTCAAATATAAATTCAACACAATCATCAATCATTTTATTTAACATCTCTTTTGAATAAAGTATAAGTGGTACTTTTACATTATTATCTACAGAAGAACTTAAAGAATTAAAATAATTAATTACTTTTATAATATCTTTTTCTTCTACTTCAAATGTTTTTAATTTTGAAAGAGAATCTAAAATATTTGATGTATATGCAATACTCACATTGTCAATATTTAATGCTTTCTCAAAGGAATTAAAATCCTCTTGTTTAATCCTTGTCATTGTATTTCTATTACACTCTAAAATTTCATCTCTTTTTGTTTTAATACCACAAACTTCCCCTGAATTATCAAGTAAAACCTTATTTGTATATGTATATTTGTTAAAATAGTAATCTGTCATTAAATGTACTAGATATCCTAGTATAAGTGGATCTTGAATATCATCAAAATGAACATTTTTAAATGTTTCATAATCTGGAAGTCCAAATTTTCCTCCATTTATTATTGTATACTCCCTATAATGACTTACCTGATATTCAATAATCTTTGACACATTTTTTACAACATGTCCTCCATACATATCAGGAAGTATATTTCCAAGTAAAAATTTATCCTTATCTTCATAATAATTTAATTTACTATTTAATTTATTTGCAACTTTTGCATGTATTTTCCAAGATGGCATTTTATTACTCCTTTCATTTATATATTTAAATTATATT
>USJA01000133.1 GCA_900554875.1 uncultured Clostridium sp.
AATAATTTTTATTGAACTACTAAAGAACAAAAGTGATTATACTTATTAATAAAATTTTCACAATATTTTATATCATTATAGTGTTCTATATATCTTACATAAACTAAATTATTAATAACAAAAGTAAACTATTAAATAAGTAATATATAATATATATTAATTAAATTAAAAATAAATGAGGTAAAAACATGAAAAAAAGACAAGAAGTATATGATTTATATTGGTATTTTGCCTGTGAGAGACAAAACATATTTTGGAAGAAAATAAATGGAGAACCTGCTCCATGGACAGACGATAAAATTTTACAAGAATATAAATTCTGCAATAGTTATAGGGTTAATGATAGGGTTAGCCAATACCTATTAAAAAATGTTATATATAACGGTAATAACTATACTTATGAAGATATGTTATTTAGAATAATATTATTCAAACTGTTTAACAAAGAATCAACCTGGGAATTATTATTGAAAAACTTTGGAGATGTTTTATTAAAAGACTTTGATACTAAGAAATACTCTATTGTACTAGAAAATGCTATATCTAATGGTACAAAAATATATAATGATGCCTATATAAGTTGTGCTAATAAAGCATTTGGTTATGATAGAAAGCATGACAATCATTTTGCCCTTCTAGATAAGATGTTCAATATAGATAAAATGCAAAATAAAATTATTAAATGTAAGACTATGCAAGATGCTTTTAATATTATTAAAGGATATCCATTAATTGGAAACTTTATGGCTTATCAATTAGTAACTGATATTAATTATAGTGAATTTGTAAATTGGAAGGAAGATGAATTTACAGTTGCTGGTCCTGGTTCACTTCGAGGAATAAAAAAATGCTTTATAGATAAAGGTAACATGACCAATGAAGATATTATTAAATACATGTACACACATCAAGATGAAGAATTTAAAAGGCTTAATTTAAACTTTAAAAGGATTGGTAGCAGACCTCTACAACTTATAGATTGTCAAAATATATTCTGTGAATTAGATAAGTATTGTAGACAAGCTTTACCAGGTTTAAAATCAAATAGAACAAAAATTAAAAAACATTATGTACCAAAAAAAGATAAAATTGAATATATATATCCTAAGAAATGGAAAATATAAAAATATTTCCATATTTTTTATATAATTTATACATATGAAGTTTTAAATATATAATTATTGGATAAAACTAATGAATTAATAAACAATTATAATGTATTAAATAATATTTTTATAATATAAAAGATTTAGTTATAAATAGGAGAAATAAAATGTATCAAGCTGTAAATACTGAGATGCTTAATTTATAATAGAATATTGTAAAAGTAATTATGAGAATACAATAAAGTAATAAAAAAGTAAATTATGGCAAATTATAACTAATTTTGAAATTGATTTGAAAGGATTTGATAAAATGGTTGGAATATATTTTAGTGGGACAGGAAATACAAAATACTGTCTAGATAAATTTTTAGAGTATTATAGTGGAAATAAAGAAAACAAATTATATTCCATTGAAGATAGAAATTGTATAAAAGAAATAATAGATAATAATGACATTGCTCTAGCATATCCAATTTATTATAGTGATTTACCAATTATTGTTAGGAATTTTATTATAGATAATAAGGAAATATTTAAAAATAAAAATATATTTATTATTGTTACAATGGGATTGTTTAGTGGTGATGGTGCAGGTTGTTCAGCAAGGATGTTAAAAAAATATGGTGCTAATATAATTGGGCGGACTACACTTAAAAATGCCAGATTGTATTGGAGATGTAAAGGCATTAAAAAAATCACTTGAAGAAAATAAAATGGTAGTAAAAAAAGCAAATATAAAAATAAAAGAAACTGTTGAAAATATTAAGAATGGGTATTATAGTAAAGATGGTCTTACTTTTATTAACCACTTAGCTGGTTTATTTGGACAAAGATTATATTTTTATAAGAAAACCAACAAATTAAAGGATAAACTAAAAATTAATTATGAAAAATGCATTTCTTGTGGTAAATGTTCAAATTTATGCCCAACGAAAAATATAAAAATGATAAATACAAAACCTTCACCTCAAAACAAATGCACAAGTTGTTATAGGTGTATTAATAATTGTCCTACGCAAGCAATAACTTTAATAGGAAATGAAGTTTTAGAACAGTGTACTATTGAAAAATATATAGATAATAGTACTAATTAAGCCAAAGTTGAATTATCAGTGAAATTAGACACGTCATTTACTACCACATAAAAAATATATAAAAGGTGAATTAAATAATTTTAATAATTTTCTCCCCTTTTTTGAAGATTATTTATAAAAAATAAAAACTTACGAACAATTAAGCACGTAAGTTGAATTGAAATGAAGCCTTAACTTTTCTTATATTCCAAAAATTATACTTCCAATATTGATTAAATCAACTACTTGAATTATATATAAATTATTATTAAAATTCAAGTAAATCGTTGAAAATAACAAAAAAAGATAGTATAATTAAAGTACATAGTGAGTTAAATCTAATTGCTAAATAGTAATTTGTAGATTGGAGTTAGTTATGAAAAATGTAATATATATTTTAATTCAATGTACTTGGGGATTACCACAAACATTGTTAGGATTCATAGTATTTTTAACTAATATAAAAAATAAACATTATTTTTATCACGGTGCAATTATTACTGAAAGAAATATTCCTTCAAGTGTATCTTTGGGAATGTTTGTATTTACAACAACTAATCCGATAAAAGATAAAAGAACAAAAAATAAAATACCAGATGATGAATTAAGTAGAAGACTTTTAGTACACGAATATGGTCACACAATTCAGTCCCTTATTTTTGGACCATTATATTTAATAGTAATGGGAATTCCATCAACATTATGGGGATTTTTACCATATTTTCAAAATAAAAGAAACAATGGCGTTTCTTACTTTGAATTTTTTACAGAAAAATTTGCAAATTACTTAGGAGAAAAAGTTACAAAAGAAAAAAGTATGGAGAATGCTATTATATAAATTACAATTTATTTGGTAAATCAGAATAATTTTATCTCTTTATATTTAGAATAACTAAAAAAGACAACTCTAAGTCACAATGACCTAGAATTGTCTTTTTCTTTTTAGATATCTTTATCAAAATTATTAATATTACCTTGCATAGATTTTGATCTTTCTTTTATATTTTTACAATACCTATAATATTTACGAAGTTCTTTAATTTTAGGCAGAATATCATTTATTTCAGAGAGTATTTTAGTTTTATGATTTTGATTCAAAAGATTTTCTATTTTTTCCATAAGATTTTTATATTTCTCATAATTTATTTTAGAAAATTTATTTGTTTTTTTGGGTT
>USJA01000134.1 GCA_900554875.1 uncultured Clostridium sp.
CCCTACACGACGCTCTTCCGATCTTATATCATCTGATAAATCATTGCTAGAAATTTTAACAGAAATACCCTTTTCAGGTTGTATAATATTTTTAGAAATAGATTTGTCTCTACTTTTATAGATATTAGCTTTATTTTTACATTGAGGTGTATCATATTTAGTTTTTGGATTATTTTCAATAAGAGCCTTGTTACAAAAATTGCAAATTTTAAGTAATCTAACATCTTGAGTCAATCGCATTGAATAAGTAATATCAATTATAATGAACTGTTAAGAGATTTGATTTTTTGTTCAAATTTTAGATTTTTAATATTCATACCTAAATTTTTATAAAAGTTTATAGCGTTTTCATTAAATCCCCACACCATAAGTTCTATATTATCGATATTTTTTTCCTTGGCTAATTGTACAATTTGCTCATATAATTTTTTACCAATTCCTTTTTTTTGATGCTTTTCGTCAACGCAAATATTTTCAATATGCAAAATTTTTCGGTCTTTCATAATTTTATTATTTGATATTTCTTTTATTTGAGAAAAACAAAGCCCAACAATTTCATTTTTAAATTCTGCAATTAAATATATATTATTGCTATTTGATAATTCAGTTTTAAACTCATCAAAATTCATAGGATCAACATCCTTATATATATCATTTCTCTCATTTACATGTAATTTATGTACTTGCATAATTAATTTATGAACACCATGAAAATCACTTATTTCAGCCTTTCTTATAATAATTTCTTCTTCCATACTCATTTCTCCAATCTATTTTTATTTTTAAATTATGTTCATCTATTCTATTAAATCTAAATTTTAAAAAATTTATTACTGTTTATTCAGCCATTTCATATATTCTTTTTGGGTTAGTACGCCATTTTCAATTTTTTCTTTTAATTCAATATTTTTTTGTTTAAATTTATTGAAATCTCTTTCATATTGGTCATTATTAGGATTTCTTCTCGTTCTTAATAATAACTTTTGATAAACATTCCTATAAATTCTTAAATCATCATTTTCTTGCATTAGCTTTTGTTTTGTTCTAAAAGGTCCAACTTCTTTGCAAGTTTTATTATTTTCATAAATACTATTACAATACAATTCATCAACTCTATTATCAGGGACAAAGAATTTACCACAATTCTTACATTTTTTAATAGCGGTACTTTCTATTTCAGTCATTTCAAATAATTCAATTATAAATGTTTGAATTATATCATTGCTCTCAAAACAATATGTATTTAAATAATCTGTATTAGCATTTTTTGCAATCTCTTGTGCATCAGCCTCTCTTGTTATAGAAAACTCTGTAAAATCTCCAAAATTATTTAAAGTTAATTTCAAATTATTTGAATCATATAATTTTCTTACTTCAGATTCCTTTTTACTATCTCTTAATATATGTAATCTCTGTATAGGAGTTAAATCATTCAATTCTTCTAAGTCATTTAAATTATAGATATATGTAATATCAGCAATGAAAGCATTTTTATACATTTCTAATTTGTTTTTTAAATTATTTATAACATCATCAACCATTTCATTATATTCTTTTTCAGAATAATACTGATAAATTTTTATATCAGATAGATGAGCTATTGTTGTAATACCATACTTATTAATGAATTCTATAGTACTATTTGAATCTGAAAAATCAGTATTTAAAAAGTCACATAATTGAACTCCTAACTTAATTTTCTCATATCTATTATAAAATTCATAACTTTTATGTTTTTTATTAAATCTCAAATCTTGGTATGCCATAAATTTGTATTTATTAAACCTATTTATAAAAAATTGATTTTTTAAACGTAATTCAAATCTTTCCATGTTACTTCACCGTCACTCCCTGTTATTTATTGAAAATATTTTATCACAAACTATTGACATATGCAATAGCTAATGCTAAAATATTTGTTAGTAGTTATTAAATGATTAGTAAAAACTAATCACGGATAGCACATTGAAAATTGAATAATCCGTTACTGGATAGAAGCAGAAATGCTCTTCTACACAGTCTCAGCTTGAGTGGTTTAAAAGTACCATCGCACGCAAAGAGTGTAGCTAGCCCTGATGGGGTAGTGGTGAAATTCCAAAGATTTGAGAAATCAACGACCAGTAAAAGCCCAGTGTAATTTAGGGTATGAGATAAATGTAGATTACAAAATACAAATGAAAGGAGACAAATACTATGGAAAATATGTGTGGAATTAAAATGTTTTCAGCACAAGATATTTGCAAAGGATTACACGTTACAAAAGAAACAGCTTATGCTATAATGAAAATGAAAGAGTCTGGTGCAAGATATGTTGGAAGAAAACTATTAATAAGTGAAGATAACTTAAAAAAATATTTAAATAATGAAAAAAACTAGAAAGAAAAAGAAGATTTAAATTTGCCCTTTAAATCCTCAATACAAAACTTTGCTTAAGCAATAAGCTTAAGACTTAAAATTATCTTTAGCAAGAATACCTTGCTAAATCTATTATAATCTAAAAAACTTGATTTGACAAGGTATTCTTCGAAATTTACAAGAAAAAGGAGAATACAAAATGACTAAAAAGAAGAAAAATTATAATGAAAAAGCACCATACTTGGTAAAAAAAGCACGAGTAAAAAATGATAGACCTATGTGTCCTAAATGTAGCAAATGCTTAAACAAAGATTTTTGCAATCACAGAAGAAATCTTAAACTAATGAATAAATGTCCAGATTGCCATAATTGTTCCGATAAGGAGCATTGCGATAAGTTCTATATATCTGAGCAATATAGTGTAACAATTGTAGTAGGAGTTGATGAAGAAACAGGAGAAACAATTAGAAAAAAATTTACAGGAGCAACTCAAAATGAAGCAATCTATAAATCTGAACAATTTAAAAAGGATAATCCAGGAGGATTAAAATCTAAACCGAATAAAGAAAAAATATCTCCAATGACAATTGAAGGAATAACACTTGAGTTTATGAAACAAAAAAATAACAATGGAACCAACAATGATAACACATACAGAACTTATTCAGAGATTTTAAAACGCGTTAAAAGAAACTCTGGTTCTTGGTTTGATAAAAAAATTGATAAAATATCAAGAAAAGATGTTGAAGATTTCCTAAATTATGAGAGAGAAAAAGGATATGCTCAAAACACATTGAGAAAAGATTATCAATTATTAAAACAAGCCTTTGGAATAGCAAAAGAAAGAAAATTTATTGAAGAAGATTATTTTGCTGGATATTATGGAATAAAAATGCCTCAAAGTATTATAAAAACAGAGAAAGTAAAATCTTTTAATATTG
>USJA01000135.1 GCA_900554875.1 uncultured Clostridium sp.
CCGATCTTTCATACATTATATTTTGTAATGTTTTTATTTTCCTTTGTAGCTCAGGATTATCTTTATACTTTTCATCTTTTAGATATTGCTGTGCTTCTCTTTTTAATGCAAAACTTTTACTTGTTCTTTTACTAGCATTATTGCATATTTGTACAATCCACTTATTTTTATTATGATCAAAGTATAAAGTACCATCTCCATATTTCTTATTCATTAAATCCCTCCTCAAGTGAAATAGTGGTATTTGATATACTATTTACTAAGTTGTTATTTAAATAATAATTATTTACTTTTTCAAGTTCCTTTTCTTTATATTCATTAAATACAGAAGTATAGGTATTAAGTGTAACACTTACATCTTTGTGTCCCATTAATTTTTGTAGCACAACAGGAGCCATACCTGCCTCAATACATCTAGTTCCATAAGTATGTCTTAAACTATGACTAGTTATACCATTTATACCTAACTTTACAAGTAATCTCTTTAAAACACTATTTACACTTGTAGGTCTAACTAGACTACCATTTGTTAAAAATAGCATTTTATTTTCTCTTTCATTTGCAATTTCTAATTGCTCAATTATAATTGGTCTTAAAAACTCAGGGATAGGTACTTTTCTAATGCCTGCATAAGTTTTTGTTGTATTTCCCATTACAGTGTAGTTATATTCATCTACTGTTAATGTTTTATTTATATTAACAAGATTATGTATTAAATCTATATCTCCAGATTTTAATGCTAGTGCCTCTCCAACACGAAGTCCTAAAAACATTTGAATATAAAATACATTCTTATATGGTTCATCTTCAATAGATAAGTTATCTAGTAATTTCAAAAATTCTTGTTGTTCCTCAAAAGTTAAAGCTCTAACAATTTTATCTTGTTTTGTACTTTTTGGTTTTATAACATCATCCATTGGATTTTTATATATAAAACCTTTTTTAATAGCATATTTAAAACTTCTATTAAATTCTCCATATATTTTAGATATATATGAATTACTTAAATGTTTTAAACTATTAAAATAATCTTGAATGTCATCAGATGAGATAAGTTCAATTTTTATATGTGCAATTTTAGATTTTTCAATTCTTTTTATTGTTTCATTTAATCTTCTAAATTGGCTATCTGATATTTGATTAGTGTCAAGTTTAAATCTTTCTAGTGCTTTCATTAACTCATTTAATGGTATTCCATTATTTTTAATATATATTGGATTAGACTTTTGATACATTATAGATGCAAGATATTTTTTTGCATCTTCTTGTGAAGGTAGTGTTTTTCTATGTGATACAGTCTTATTCTTTTCGTGGTCATATTCATAATATTGAGCAACCCAAGATTTACGACTCTTTATATAGTAAACACTACCTTGCCCTTTAGTATTTCCCATATTAATTCCTTCTTTCCATTTTCCATAAGTAATATGCAAGTTTTGTAATAGTTTTTGTTTTACCAATATTTACAGATGGAAAATCATCTCTTCTAAAAATATCGTTTGCAGTTCTTTCACTACATCTTAAATCTTTAGCAACTTCTTTTACAGTAATATTGCTAAAAGGATCATCATTAGTTACTTTTAATAATGACAGTACATATTCCTTAGTTAAATTTTCACTCATAACAATTCCTCCTTTAATGTTTGGAGTAATTGATAATTATTATATAAAGCTTTATATAATCAAATTATACAATGATAATTATCTCAAACCCAAACCCATTAACTAAAAAAATTCAAAAAATAAATTACAAGTAGATTTAGTATCATCTACATAGGAATTCCACCTCTTGGGTTTCCACCAAGCGACTCCTCAACCAATGTTAAGCCAAGCCGAAGTATCATTATTGCTAATATAGGTCATTACCAACATAAACTTACCATCGTTTACTTTTTCCCTCAGTATAGTCATTATCCTAAAATAGGCATTTGCCATCTTGGAGCTCACTATATTAGTTAAAGTCTTGTAATTTAGGTATGTAATTTTCAATGTACGTTTTTGCTTTCATATACATAGGCGAAAAAAACTCAAAAAATCTGAAAGAAAATACAAAAATTTTTAAATTTTTTGAACTTCTACTTGTATAGGCGAAAAATAAGCTCAAAATCTAACAAAAATTTCAAAATTTATTAAAAATTTTTTCTTTCTTACCTACATAGGCGAATTTTTTTACAAAAAGGTTAATGAAATTTCTTAAAAAATTGAAAATTTTTAGTTTCTAAACATATAAGCGAAAAAATAATTGAAAACTTACCGAATTTTATAAAAATATTCAAATTCAATTGACAATCACACTGAACTTTTGATAAAATATCAGTGTGAGGGTAAAATTATGGAAGAATATAGAAGAATTGTAAATTTTATAAAAAATTCAAAAAGTGTAATAACTTCAAAAGATTTTAAAGAAAACAAAATAAGTTATTACTATATAAATAAAATGATAGAAAACAATTATATTAAGAGAATAGCAACAGGAATATATGGTAAAACTGATAGCTTTGATGATGAGTTTTACATTCTTCAGCAAAGATATAAAAAAGCTGTTTTTTCATATAACACAGCTCTTTATCTAATGGGAGAAACTGAAGTAACACCAGACAAATTTGATATTACTATCCCTAGAGAATATAATGTTAAATCTTTTAAATATGAAATTAAAGCACACTATATAAAAAAAGAATATCTTGATCTTGGAATTATAAAAATACAATCTCCATATGGAAATATGGTTACTTGCTATAATCTTGAAAGAACAATTTGTGATATTGTAAAAAATGATAATAGCCTTGATAAAGAACAAACTAATAAAATACTTAGAAATTGTTTTCAAAATAATAAAATTAATGGAAGTATCATTATGGATTATGCAAGAAAACTAAAATGTGAAAGAAAGATAAAAGCAATAATGGAGGTTATGATATGATAAATAACATACAGTCTTTAATGGATAAATCAAGAAATTTTGCTACAAAAAATAATTTATCCGTACAACAAGTATTGCAAAATTATATGTTCGAAAGATTTTTAGAAAGACTTTCAAAATCTGAATATAAAGATAAATTTATAATTAAAGGTGGACTTTTATTATCTTCAATAATGGGATTAGATATGAGAACAACAATGGATATAGATACAAATGTTACAGGTATGAATTTTGAACTATCACAAATAAGAAAAATAATAGAAGAAATTATATCTATTGAATTAAATGATAAT